>JAISDX010000162.1 GCA_031264465.1 Deltaproteobacteria bacterium
TCGCAAAGGGCATTTCCAGAGCGTCATGAATATTTTTGCCGACAAAGCATTTGCTGTTTGGGCTTTGGTGCAAATAAAACGGACATGCTGAAGGTTTTGGAACCACAGCCTGATATACAGCGAGCAAAGTAATTTTTCCTGGAGGGAGTAGCAAAATTGCCCCTCCGACACCGGAGCGCACATCAATAAGACCGGCTTTTTTCAATTGGCTCATCAGTCTCCTGATCACGACCGCATTTGTGTTGACGCTGCGCGCCAACAGCCCAGATTTTATATAGCCCTCTCCCGCAAAGGAAAGTAGGGCCAGGATATGCGCGGCAACAGCCAATCGCGTATCGTTGTTCATGAAAACACCATGATGTAACTTTTGCGTATATATCAAAAAAAGTCAATAGCCAAAAACCAAGGCGGCCTGTCCCGCTCAGGCCCGGCGGAGCAGGTTGTTAAGCCGGCACATGTTCAGGTGGCAGATGGCCGCGGCCAGCGCGTCGCCGGCGTCTTCGCCCCAGCTTTCCTTTACCCCCAAAAGCCGCCCCACCATGAAGCTGACCTGGCTCTTTTCCGCCCGGCCGTTGCCGGTGACGGTTTTTTTCACCAGGGCGGGCTCGTAGTCGCGCACCGGGATGTCCAGCGAGGCGCAGGCCCCCACGGCAATGCCCCTGGCCTGGCCGAGCTTGAGGGCGGTCAGGGAGTTTTTTTGAGTGAAGACGTTTTCGATGGCCGCCTCGTCCGGCCGGTATTGGGCCAGCACTGCTTGCAAATCTTTAAAAATCAGGCCCAGTCGCTCGGAAAATTCTTTTTGCCCGGGCTTGATGATGCCGCAGCCCAAAAGCTCAAGCACGCCCGATTTTTCCCGCACCACGCCCCAGCCCATTTTCAGCGAGCCGGGGTCGATGCCGATGACCGTCTTCATGCCGGGCCTCCCGCTCCGGCTTCCGGCCCCTCCAAACAGCCCGGTCCTGCCAGGTATTCCGGGTAGATCTTGAAAAACTCGGCCAGCAGGTAAAGCGAGCCGCACACCAGGAGCGGGTATTCGCCCGCTGCGAAGCCGGTTTCGGCGCCCCCCCGGCCTTGTTCCGAAGAGCGCAGGCGGTCGGCTATTTCCCGCCCGGCTAGGCCGAGGGCCTGGCGCAGGTCGTCGGCCGGCACGGCCTGCGGGCCGATCAGCCCCGCCAAGTCCCGGGCCGGCATGGCCCGGGGGTGGCCGGGCAGTTCCGGCACGATAATCCGCCCGGCCGAGAGCGCCCGCAGGTGCGGCAGCAGGCTGTCCGGCTCCTTGTCACGCAGGCAGGTGAACACCGTCACCAACGGGGCCAGACCCAGGCGGGCCAGGCTCAGCCCCAGGGCGGCCAGGCCGTGCCGGTTGTGCGCCCCGTCCAGCAGCAGGGGCGGGTGGTCCGGCCCGGCCGCGATTTTTTGCAGCCGCCCGGGCAGCCAGGCCCGGCGCAGTCCTTCCAGTTCGGCCGCTTCGTCTTGCGGCCGCCCGCAAGATTCCGGGCCGGCCCGCAGACGCCGCCAGACCGCCAGAGCCAGGGCCGCGTTTTCATACTGGTGTTCGCCGGCCAGACCCAAGGACACCGGCTGGGTCGCGTCTGTCCGAGCCGCGCCCGGCCGGGAGGCGCCCGGCAGAATGCCTGACCAGCCCTGCTCCGGCAAAAATTCCAGGTCCGCGCCCAGGCGGCGGGCCTTCTTTTCCAGTTCGCGCCGCGCCTCCGGTTTTTGCCGGGCCGAGAGGGCCGGCGCTCCCAGGCGCATGGCCCCGGCCTTGTCGGCCGCAATGGCGGCCAGGGTGCGCCCGAGCACGTCACGGTGGTCCAGGTCTATGGGGGTAAAGAACACCAGGTCCGCATCCAGGGCGGTGGTGGCGTCAAAGCTGCCGCCCAGGCCGCTTTCCAGCACGGCCAGGTCCACCCCGGCCCGACGCAGCAGCAGTACGGCTACGAGCGTGACCAGTTCAAAATAGGTGAGGCTCGGGCCGGAAGGGGCGCCCAGCGCCTGGTTGGCCGCTTCCAGCCAGGCGCTTTCCGGCAGCAGCTCGCCGCCCGCCAAAGCTTGGCTTGGTCGGAACAGGCGCACCCGCTCCCGCACCGAGACGAAATGCGGCGAGGAATGCAAGCCGCAAACCAGGCCGTGCGCCCGGGCCAGCGAGGCCAGGAAGGTGCAGGTGGAGCCTTTGCCGTTCGTGCCCACGCCCTGAACCACAAGATGGGGGGCGCGTTTCAAATCCAGCTCGGCCAGGGCGGCTTCCATGCGCTCCAGGCCGGGCTGCATGCGGAACAGGCCCAGGTTGTCCAGGTAATCGCTGAAGGCTCCCCAGTCTTGAAAATATGGAGTCCGGCTCATGGTTGCTTCTTCCTGATGCGCACGGAGCCTTTGGGCAGGCGTTGGCGCTTGGTTTTTTGTTCCGGCCCGCCGTTTTGGGCGCTCCGGCTTTTTTTGTTTTTCCCGTGGCGGCCCCGCCCGGCCCCAGGCTGGCCCGGCGCGCCGTCCGGCGCCGGCCGGAAACGGATTTCCCGCCGTAGCGGGTCCACCTGGTCCAGCAGCACGGCCAGGGGCTGCCCCAGCCGGTATATATGGCCGTGGCGCAGGCCGACCAGCATCTGGCTGGCGGAATCCAGACGGTAAAAATCGTCGGCCAGGGCTTCGGCCGGCACAAAACCCTCGGCCGGCATTTCGGCCAGTTCCACAAACAGGCCGAAGGAGGAAAGGCCGGCCACCACGGCCGGGTACAGGCGGTGCGGCTCGCGGTCTTCCCGCTGCCGCAGGTACAGGGCGGCGCAAATTTTATGGATGTCCCGCTCCGCCTCCACGGCCCGGCGCTCGCATTCGTTCAGGCTTTCTCCGATGCGCGCCAGTTCCGCCGGGCCGGGCAGCCGTTCCGGCAAGCCAAGCGAGCGCCGCAAGGCCCGGTGCACGGTAAGGTCGGCGTGGCGGCGGATGGGCGAGGTAAAATGGCAGTAGGCCTCCGAGGCCAGGCCGAAGTGCCCTTCCGGTTCGGGGGTATAGCGGGCCTGCATCAGGCCGCGCAACAGCAGGCGGTTGACCACGAACTCTTCCGGCCGGCCCCTGGCCTGGTCCAGAATGGCCTGGAGGTCCGGCGGCCGTTCGGCCTGGCCGCGCCCCGGCCTTGCGGAGCGTTGGAGCGCCAGCCCGTTGCGTTCCAGCGTCCCGGCCAGCGCCAGCAGTTTTTCCGGGTCCGGCGCCGGGTGGGCGCGGTAGAGAAAGGGGAGGCCCGCGGCGGCCAAGTGCCGGGCCACGGCCTCGTTGGCCGCAATCATGAATTCTTCGATAAGCTGGTGCGCGAACAGGCGGCGGCGGGCACGCAGGGCTTCCACCCGTCCGCTTTGCGGGTTTACCTCCACTTGCGGCTCCGGCAGATCGAAGCTGAGCGCGCCGCGTTCCAGCCGCCGGGCCAGGAGCAGGCGGGCCAGTTTTTCCGCCTCGCGCAACATGGGCAGGAGCGGCTCGCGCTCGTCGTTACGCCAGAGGGCGGCGTCATCCAAAACCGCCTGCGTTTCTTCATAGGTCAGGCGGGCTCGGCTTTGAATCAGGCCCGGGTAAAAAGCGGTTTTTCCCGGCAGCCCTCGCGGGTTGAACTCCACTTCCGCCAGCATGGCCAGGCGGGGACGGCGCGGCTTGAGGCTGCACAGGCCGTTGGACAGCGCTTCCGGCAGCATGGGCTCCACCGAGGCCGGAAAATAGCAGGAGTTGCCCCGGGTCGCGGCTTCGGCGTCCAGGGCGCCGCCCGGGCGCACATAATGGGCCACGTCGGCAATGGCCACGCGCAGGAGCCAGCCGCCATTGGCCAGAGGTTCCACCTGCACTGCGTCGTCAAAGTCACGGGCGTCGGCTCCGTCTATGGTTACAAAATCCAGATGGCGGGCGTCACGCCGTCCCGTTTCAAGCAAGGCGGCCCGAACGTCCGGGTCTTCAGGCAGGGGCGCGCACTCGTCCAGGGCGGCTTGCGAAAAGGCCCGGGCCAGGCCCTGTTCGGATTTGACCAGGGTTTCGAACAGCGGCACGGAATCGTCGGCCCGGCCTCCCGAGGAGCTCAGGGCGCTCAGGGCGCGGGCCCGGGTGGCGCCGTCGTTGCGCTGCTCCATGGCGGGCAAAAGTTCCACCAGCACCGCGTCGCCCGCTTCGCTTTTTTCCGGCAGGGCCGAAGTATCCACCAGCAGGTAGCCGCCCAGGCGGGTGTCCAGCGGGCGGGCCAGGCGCAAGCGCGGCCCGGCCTCTTCCCCTACCAACTGGGGCAGGAGCAGGGCGGCCAGCTTTTGCGCGGCGCGCTCCAAAACTTCCAGCACCCGTCCGGCCGGGTTTTTGCCGCTTTGCCCCGGCAAAATGCCCACCAGCACCAGGTCGTTGTTCCAGGCGCCGCCGAGTTGCCCGGGGTGGATGTAAATTTCGCGCCCGTCCTCGGTTTTTACAAAGCCCAGGCCCTGGCGTTGCAGGGAAATGCGCCCGCGCGCCCTGGGCAGGCTTTCCGCCGCTTGGTCTTTAAACCGCCGGGCGCGCTTTTTGGAATGCCTGGCCACAGGTCACTTCTTTTTGTCCAGCATTACCAGAAGCACGCCGCCCAGCACCAGTATCATGCCAAGCCCGCCCAGGGCGGAAAAGCGCTCGTCCCAGAGCAGCATGGCCAAAATGATGGCCAGCACCGGCTCCAGGTTGCAGATAACGGCCATGCGCCCGGCTTCCAGGCGCTTCATCCCGGCGCAGTAAAACTGGTAGCCGGTGTAGGTGCAAATGAGCCCCAGCCCGCACAGGGCGGCCCAGTCGGCCGGGCCGCGCGCCGGGGCGAAGTCGACCAGTGGCAGCATTGCCGCCGAGCCGGCCAGGAGGCCGTACATGTAGATGGTAATGGGCGAAACTCTCGGAAAGTAAATTTTGCCGAACAAAAAATGCATGGCATAGAGAAAGCCGGCCGCGAGGCCGCAGATGACGCCCCAAAGATCGCCGCCGCCCGGCATCCCCCCGCCGGAAAGCGAGAGTAGCGAAACACCGGCCGAAGCGCCCAGCAGGGCGGCTATTTTGCAGGGGGTGAGTTGTTCCTTGAAAAAAATATGGGCGAAAATCACCACCCACATGGGGGCGGTATACAGCAGCACGGCGCCCAGGGCGGCGCCGCTCCGTTCAATGGCGATGCTGTAAGCGATAAAAAATATGCCCAGGTTGCAAACGCCGAATACGATAAAAGCCAGCGCGTCCCACAGGCCGACCCGCCAGGCTCCGCTGGCCAGTCCATGCGCCAGAAAGCACAGCCCGCCGCTCAGGGCCCGCCAGAAAGCCACTTCCAGCGGAGTAATGCCGCTGGCTATAGGAATTCGGGAAAAAATGCCGATAAGAGACCAGCAGGTAGCTGCCAGCAGGGCGAAAAAATAGCCTGAATAAGGCGAGTCGGATATGCGCATTGGGTGAAAACCGGCTTTGCTGTTGTATATAAAGGCCCCGGGCCGCGGCGCGGTTGCCAGCGGGTTGTCTCGGGTGTATGCTGTAGAAAGTAGGTTGTCAACATAACACGGCCTCGGCCGGCTCCGGCGCAATCGCTCCGGACCGCCCGTCTGCCGCAGTCTCAGGAGTTTATATGTCTGACAATACCAGCCCCCGGGGGGGGGGGAAGGCCAAAGCAAAGAAAAAGCGGGGGCTGAAATTTCTGTTCTTGCTGCTCCTCCTCCTGGCCGGCGGCGGCATTTGGGCTTCCCTGGAATATATGCGTTCCGGCGAAGTGCTCATCCCCATGCCGGAAGAGGCGTCCAAGTTTATAAATGATAATCTGGTTCCCGGCGGCCGCCTGGGGCCGGTGCGCTTTGGCGGGTATGCGGCCGGTACGGCGCAGCCAGCCCCCGTGGTGGTGCAAAACGTCAAGCCCGATTCCACGGCGCTCCCGCCCGTCAGCGTGATTCCCCTGGAGCCGGCCCCGCTGCCGGATTTGCCGCCGGACATTCCGCCGGAAATGCAATTTCCAAGCCCTGAAGAAACTGAAGCGGATTCCGGCGCCGCCGACGTGGAGGATTCCGGTGAGGTCGAGCTGGCGGATTCCGGCTCTTCCGCTGTTTCCCAGCCCTCGGTTGAGGCGGAGCCCGCGCAACCCGACCCGGCGGCGGCGCCCCAGGCCGCCCCACAGCCGGAGGCCAGTCCCGTTCCGCCCCGGGCCGCTACACCCCGGGCCGCTCCGCCGGCCAGGCCGCCGCAACCGGTGGCCGGCGGCAAGGTAACGCCGCCCGATACCGGCTGGCGCGACGAAGTCGCCACCCCTTATGAAGAAATACGCGAAACCGCCCCGGCGCCGGGCGACTCCGCTTACCCGGAAGAGCCGGCCCCGCGCCGGCGGCCCAGTTGGCGCGACGTGGCCGTGTTTGAAACGCCGGAACCGGAAGCCCGGGCCATGGGCCCCGATGCCGGCAGCAGCCTGGTGGTGGCTTTTGATTCCTCGGCCGAAAAGCGGGCCACCGCCCTCATGCCGGTGAATTTGTCTTCCGAGCAGCGGCCTTCGGCAGGCGCGGGCCAGCGCTCCAAGGTTTACAGCGGCGTGGATTCAGTAGTCTCGCTTGATTTTGTCGGCGATCTCGCCACCTACCTTGCCGCCAGCTATTGGCCGGCCGGCACGCACCCGGCGGCCCAGGGCAAGGACATCAGCACCGCCAGCCTCACGACTCTCAACCAGCGTTACGGCCTCGGCCTGCGCGGCTTCAGCGCCGGCAGCGACGCGGCGCGCGACTACAGCCGCGAGCGCGAGCTGATTTTGGACTACGTGTTCATGCCGTCGATGATTCAGGCCCTGACCAACCTTTACCTGGACCGCTTCGTGGACGCCCTGGCCGCCATGGAAACGGTGCCGGACGCCAGGGGCGGCGCGCGCCGGCTTGGCAAAGCGCAGCGCGCGGGCATGCTGGAGTACTATTCGGCCGAGGCCCGCGCCCTGAGCGAGGCCATCAACGCTTACGCCAGCGCGCCGAACGCGGCCGCCCTGACGAACGCCTATATCCGCTTGGAGCAGGAAGCACAACGCGCCAACTACATTTATCTGGAGGCCAAGCAAGCCCTGGAAATCGCCGCCGAGGCGGGCGATCCGGCCGCCGTGCGGGAAGCCGGCCGGGACGTGGCCAGGCTGGAGGCGGCCTACCGCCGGAGCATGGAGCGGCAAAGGAACGCCGAAGCCGCCGTGCGCGCCGTGATGACCAAGGGGACGAGCGGGCGCCTGGGCGGCGGAGATCTGGTCTACCTGGCTTCGTGGCTGAACCGGCGTGTCGCGGCGGATGATACGCTGCGGGCGGCGGTCGCGGTTACGCGGTTTGCGGCTGAAGTCATGGCCGAGCGGGCCGGGGTTTTGCGGGCGGAGTGAATTGTCTCGGGACATAAATGTTTTCCTTGTGGTTTTGTCCATTCCGCGATATGGACATTTCATCTATATCGGCATGTTGTGAGGTATGTGCTGTGTGTAATTGGCCGCGACAATTTACTTGCGCTCAGGAAAATCCCGCCGGGGTTAAGGCTGTAACAGCCTATTCTGGCTTGATTTTTGCTACACACACACACACACACACACACACACACAACACCGTCCCATAATCCGCGCTCAGCCAAAAGCGGCGCGGCTTTGCCCTTTTCTAAAACGGCCCTGTCTCCCATCGCGGAGAGGCAGGGCCGTTTCGGCGTTTTGGCTTTCCATCATTATCATAAGGAGTGTCTCATGAAACGATTTTTTCTTTCCTGTCTGATTGTTGGCGCAACCTTTGCCCTGACCGCCTGCGGCGGCGGAGGCGGTGGTGGCGGCGGATCCGCTTCCCTGCCCCCCGCGATGACGAAAGACGATTTGGGCTTTACGGCGGCCATGAAAGGTGCTGCGGTGCAAGCGGGCAACTCGAATATAGCGCAAAGTACGAAGGCTGTAACGGACGTGAGTGCGTTAACATGGAGTCATGGTACTGGGGCTGGTGGGTCATTCGTCATTAAAGACGATCAAAACAACGTGATAGTCACCTTTGCGACCGGGGACAATACGGATGTCTATTTATATGAAATTGAACAAGGAAAAAATCTCATAGTCGGCGAGACTGATGTTACTGACGACATGATTAGCAAAATAAATGCTGTAGTCAGGGACCAAGTGCTCTTGGAGGCCCGCAAGTATAACAATGAACAGATTTCCGATGATCCTGACTATATAGAATTTTTAACAGGGGAAGTCAGGAACGGCAAAACCTTTCTTATTGTGAATAACGATCTGGTTGCCCTTGAGCATTCCACCTTTGGCGCGTGGATTGTCGAGCAAGTCTGGCAGGGCGATTATGTCGGTGGCAGTTTGCGTGACCGTAAATCGCTTACGTCCGAGGGCCACATACTGTCCATGGAACCTCTCTACGGCGGCCTGGACGCGCAGAAGGCGACCCCGACCAACGGCGAGTTCACCGGCAATGCGGTAGCCATGCTTACGCACTATGCTTACGAACCGGATTTCGGCACGAATACGTTCTTCAATAATGCGACAGCCAAGCTGACAGTCACCGGTTCCACCGGAGAGTTGGTTGTGAACCTTCCGAAATACTTTGACGTCACCTGGTCCGGCGTGGATATCGTCAGCTCCGCGCTGGGCGACTGGTCGAACGATAGTCTCACGACAACTATTTCCAATATTACCGATGACAGTAGGAACTGGAATTCGTTAGACCTCACGGAAGGCCAAGTTGCCGGCACATTTTACACGGGCAACGGCAACTCCAGCAATGCCGGCGAGGCTGTCGGCAAGTTTCAAGCCTATGGACAATTTGCAAAGGAAAAAGAAGGCGAAATTACCATCAGT
>JAISDX010000044.1 GCA_031264465.1 Deltaproteobacteria bacterium
TCCACCAATTCCATAGAGCGGCCAGGCCCAGAATCACCCAGTTGCCGGGCAGGCCGATAAACAGCAGGATCAGGCTGGCGATCATCAGCGCCAGGCAAAGTATCGCCAATACGTATTCCATCAGGCGCCCTTACCGCCAAAAAGCCGCGCGGTCGCGGGTTCAAACCCTTCAGGCTTCGGGAAAAGCGGCCTGCAGCACGTCAAGCGCTTCCCGCAGCCGGGCCAGCAGTTCGCCGCCCAGGGCTTTCAATTCCTCGGGGCTGTGCCGCCCCGGTTCTTTGGCGGCGGCGTCAAAGCGCACGGCGGCCTCTTGCAGGGCCGGGTGGCCGATGGTGCCGGCCAGGCCCTTGAGCGTATGCACTTCGCGCTGCGCTTCGGCCAGGGCTTCGCCCTCGGGCGGCAAATCCGCCAGCTTGGCGGCCAGTCCGTCAAACCCGGTCCGGTACTGCCCGGCAAAACGCTTGAGCACGTTGCCGTAAAGCTTCTGGTTGTTGGCGAGTTGCTTCATGGCCGTGGCGGTGTCAAAACCGGGCAGTTCCGGCAGTGTGGTAAGTATATTGCTCATTACAGCCTCTCGTATATTTTCCGCTCAAATATCCGCTATGTTATTACTGAAGGGCCGGCGCCGTGTCAAGATGGCCCCGGACTATTCGCTAAAACAGAAACAGCGTGGCCAGCCCCAAAAAGATGAAAAAGCCGGCGCCGTCGGTAATGGCCGTGAGAAAAATGCTGGAGGCCTGGGCCGGGTCGCGCCCCAGGCGCTTCAGGATAAGCGGAATGGAAGCGCCGGCCAGAGCGCCCAGGAACATGTCCATGACCAGGGCCGCCACCATCACCGTGGCCAGGCGCGGGCCGGTGAGCAGGTAGACGCCCGTCCAGACCAGGGCGGCCAGAATCAGGCCGTTGCACAAACTGACCTTGACCTCGCGCCGGATGGCCTTGAAAGCGCGCTTGCGCTCCAGCTTTTCCAGGGCCAACTGGCGGATGAGCACGGCCAGGGCCTGTTGCCCGGTGTTGCCGGCCTGGTTGGCCACCATGGGCATGAACACGGCCAGCATGGGCATGGCCGCGATGCTGCCGTCGAACAGGTAGACCACCAGGGCCGAGACGGCCGAGTTCAGCATGTTCACCACCAGCCAGGGCAGGCGCATCTGCACGGATTCGACGGGCGCGGTGTCTATGGATTCGTCCTGCCCGGCCCCCACCATGCCGAGCATGTCGCCGCTGGCCAGCTCGTTGATCAGGTCGATGACGTCGTCGTGGGTGATGATGCCCAGGATATGCCCTTCGCGGTCCACCACCGGCAGCGCCATGAAGTTGTAATCGCCGAACATCTGGGCCACTTCGCCGCTGTCCTGGTCGAAAGCGACGGTGATCAGGTTGCGGTTTTTGTTGATGTCCTGCAGCATGGTGCCGCGCGGCGACATTAAAAGGTCGCGCAGCGAGAGCACGTTGGTGAGGTGCTCTTTTTCATCAACTATATAGGCGTAGTAGGGGATTTCCTTGTCTTCGATATCCTGGCGCAGCACCTTGATGGCTTCGTCCACGGTCAGGGTCTGGTCCAGGAGTACGATTTCCGTGTTCATGAGGCTGCCCGCGGTATCCGGGGCAAAGGCCATCAGGTTGCGGATTTCCTCGGCGTCTTCGTCTTCCAGGCGCTCCAGCAGTTGGTCGCGGCGCTCCGCGTCCAGTTCGTCCAGGATGTCGGCCGCGTCGTCGGGCGACATTTCGCCGACCAGGTCGGCGGCGGTGCCGGTGTCGAGCTGTTCCAGCAGTTCGGTGCGCGCGGCCTCTTCCATTTCCACCAGCGCGTCGGCCGCGTCTTCCCGGGGCAGGCTGCGCACCAGTTCCACCTGTTCTTCCAGGGGGAGGGTTTCAAGATGCTCGGCCAGGTCGGCGGGGTGGTCAAAATCGGCCAGGGACTCGGGCAGGGCTGCGGTTTCCGGCTCGCCCCTGGCGTCGGGCTGCCTGACCGCCTCTTCCGCCAAATCGTCCAGATCCACCAGGCGGAAATCCTCGCGCGGCTTTTCCCCGTAAAAATCCGGGTGATAATCCTGCGGGCGTTCCTCCGGCAAGTCTTCGCCGGTAAAGCCGTCCGGCGCGGCCGGCCGGGCCGCGCTCTGTTCGGGCGGCGGGCGGTGGATGTTCTGTTCGTCGGCCATGGCGATATTTACTCTTGACCTTGCAGGCGGCTTGCGCCTAGTTATCATGCAACTCCGCCCTTGCGCGGGCTGCGCCCTTGTAGTTCTTTTTTTTCCGGGCGGCAACTTTAATATTGATATAAAAGCCATGCATCATCTTATTTTTGACGATTTTTTTCAAGGCCGGGCCAAAGATTTTCTGCTGCGCGCCATCGACGCCGCCCTGGCGGAAGACGGGCGCGACCTTACCTCCAACGCGGTGTTCCCGTCGGAACAACCGGCCGCGCTGGCGCTCAAGGCCAAAGAGGCAAGCCTCCTGGCCGGGCTGCCGCTGGTGCCGCTGGTGCTGGAGCGGGCCGCCGGGCTTGAAGGCATAAGGGGCGGCTGGAGTTGGGAGGCGCTGGCCGCTGAAGCCGCGCCGGTAACCCCCGGCCGGATTTGCGCCCGGATTTCCGGCCCCGCCCGCCTGCTGCTGCGGGCCGAGCGCGTTATCCTGAATTTCATCGGCATGATGTCCGGCGTGGCCGCCCTGACCGCCCGCTACGTCGCGGCCCTGGAGGGCACCGGCGTGAAGCTTCTGGATACGCGCAAAACCCTGCCCGGGCTGCGTTACCCGCAAAAATACGCCGTTCTGGCCGGCGGCGGCCACAACCACCGCCTGAACCTGGAAGACCTGCTCATGCTCAAGGACAACCACATCGACGCGGCCGGCTCCATAACCCGGGCCGTGGCCCTCCTGCGCGCCGCCTACGGGAGCGGAGCGGAACGGCCCTGCCCGCCCATTGAAGCGGAGTGCCGCGATCAGGCCGAAGTGGAAGAAGCCGTGCGGGCCGGGGTGGACCGGATCATGCTGGACAACATGGACGGGCCGGCCATTGGAGCGGCTTTGCCGCTCATTCCGGCGCATATTGAAACGGAAGTCAGCGGCGGCGTGAGCCTGGCGAACATCCGGGAGCTGGCTCTGGCCGCCGGTTCCGCAAGCGCCGGGGGCGGCCGCAAGCTGGATTTCATTTCCGTGGGCCGGCTCACCCATTCCGCGCCCGCGGCCGATTTCAGCATGATTTTCAGCCCCTGGAGCGCTTCACGCTGAAAATGATTGCTGCGGTTATTTTTTTCACTTAGTTGTCCGGCCTGCCCGAACTGATCTATAATCCAGCGCAAAATATTTTAGAAAGGCGAGGTAAACATGCCCGAGAACAAACCGCTTTACACTCCGGCTCTGGTCATCGGCAGCGGCATTGCCGGCTGCGCCGCCGCCCTGACCCTGGCCGACCGGGGCGTGGAAGTAACGCTGATTGCGGCCGGCTTCGACCGCAAGGAGGCCAATTCCTGGCTGGCCCAGGGCGGGATCATCTACAAGGCGGAACAGGGCGACCCGGCCCTGCTGGAAAAGGATCTCCTGGTGGCCGGGCACCGGCACAACAACCCCCGGGCCGTGCGCTGGCTGGCCGGCAAAGGCCCGGATATCGCCCAGGCCGTGCTCTTTGACCGCCTGAACATCCCTTTTGAGCACGCGGCCGGCCCCCGCCCGGAATGGGAGTGGGAGCTGACGCGCGAAGCCGGGCACTCGGCCCCGCGCATTCTCTACAGCGCCGACCATACCGGCAGTACCATCATGGACCATCTGATGGCCGCCGTGGAAGGCTCGCCGAACATCCGCATCCTGCGCGGCATGACCGCCGTGGACCTTTTGACCAGCCACCACCATACCACCGGCATGCACTACCGCTACCAGCTCGGCAACATGTGTTGCGGGGCCTACGTATTTAATGAGGCCAGCCGGGAAGTGGACACCATTCTGGCCGACCACACCGTCCTGGCCACCGGCGGCGTGGGCCAACTTTACCTGCACACCACCAACTATCAGGGCGCGGTGGGCTCGGCCCTGTCCATGGCCAGCCGCGCCATGGTGCGCCTGGAAAACCTGGAATACATCCAGTTTCACCCCACCGCCTTTTTCCATCAGAACGCGCAGCGCTTTCTGATTACCGAGGCGATCCGGGGCGAAGGGGCCATTTTGCTCAACGCCGGGGGTGAGCGCTTCATGCGGAAGTATGACAAGCGCCTGGAACTGGCCCCGCGCGACATCGTTTCCCAGTCCATCGTCAACGAGCTGCTCAAGACCGGCGACGATTGCGTCTACCTGGACGCGCGCGGCGTCAAGCACGACCTGGTCACGCGCTTTCCCACCATTTTCGAGCGTTGCCTGGAGTACGGCATTGACATCCGCAACGACCTGATTCCGGTGGTGCCGGCCGCGCATTATTTTTGCGGCGGCGTGCTGACGGACCTGAGCGGCCGCACCACTCTGGAGCGCCTTTACGCCGTGGGCGAGTGCGGCTGCACCGGCCTGCACGGCGCCAACCGGCTGGCCTCTTCCTCGCTGCTGGAAGGTCTGGTCTGGGGACACGGCGCCGGCCTGGACATTTTCCGGCGCCTGAACGCCGGGCATAAACTGGCCGGGCGCCTGCGCGACCGCATCGCCCCCTGGGAAACGCCCGCCTGCGGCGACAAGAACGACGACCCGGCCCTCATTGCCCAGGACTGGGCCAGCATTCGCAATACCATGTGGAACTACGTGGGCATCATGCGCACCCAGGCCAGGCTTTACCGCGCCTTTGAGGAAATGCGCGATTTGTCGCGGCATGTGCACGATTTTTATCACAATACGCCGCTCTCCAAACGGCTGGTGGAACTGTTCCACGGCTGTCAGGCCGCTTACGGCATCATCCAGGCTTGCCTGAGGAATAACAGGAGCTTGGGCTGCCACCAGATCAAAGGATAGGGAAGCGCCGGACGCAAATAAAAAGGCGGCCTGGGCATTACCGCCGGGCCGCCACATGAGAAGCAGCGCTTTCCTGGCCGGGTTGCGCCGCTGTTCTTACAGGAAGGCCTTGGGGTTCTTCACCTTGAGCAGGTCTTTTTCCAGGAGCAGTTCGGCGATTTGCACGGCGTTCAGGGCGGCGCCCTTGAGGGTGTTGTCGGCCGAAATCCACAAATTCAGGCCGTTGGCAATGCTTTCGTCCTCGCGGATGCGGCCCACGAAAACTTCGTATTCGCCGGCGGCTTCAATGGGCATGGGGTAAAGCTTCATGGCCGGGTTGTCCACCACCTGCACGCCGGGAGCGGCGCTCAAAATGGCTCGGGCCTCGGCCGGGGTGAGCTTTTTTCTGGTCTCGATGTTCACGGCCTCGGAGTGGCTGTAGTAAACCGGCACCCGCACGCAGGTGGCCGTGACCTTGACCGAGGGATCGTTGAGGATTTTCACGGTTTCCCGCGTCATCTTCATTTCTTCCTTGGTGTAGTCGTTGGCCTCGAAGACGTCGATCTGCGGCAGGCAGTTGAAAGCGATGCGGTAAGGGTAAACCGCCACTTCCGGCTCCTGCATGTTGAACATCTGGCGCACCTGGGCGGAAAGCTCCTCAATGGCTTTCTGGCCGGTGCCGGATACCGCTTGGTAAGTGGAAACGATCACGCGGCTGATGCCGGCGGCGTCGTGCAGGGGCTTGAGCGTCACCACCATCTGGATGGTGGAGCAGTTGGGGTTGGCGATAATGCCGTTATGGCCGGCCAGGGCCTCGGGGTTCACTTCCGGCACCACCAGGGGACAGCGCTCGTCCATGCGCCAGGCGTTGGAGTTGTCCACCACCACGCACCCGGCGGCCACGGCCTGGGGGGCGAACTCCAACGAGCGGTCGCCGCCGGCGGAAAACAGGGCCAGGTCCACGCCTTTGAAAGAGTCTTTGCTGACCTCGCGCAGAGTGAGTTCGCCGCCTTTAAAGGGGACTTTGCTTCCGGCCGAGCGGGCGGAGGCCAGGGCAATGACTTCGGTGGCGGGAAAATCGCGCGCTTCAAGGGTGGAAAGCATGGTGCGGCCCACGGCGCCGGTGGCGCCCACAACCGCGACGGTGAGCTTCGAGCGTTGGCTCATGGTGGAGACTCCTGAAAATGGGGTTAAAGGTTGTTTCCTTATGAGGATAAGGATTCAGCCTAACGCAAATCTTTTCGGGTTTCAAATAATGAATAGGCCATCCGGCGGTCGGCGCTCAAGTCTTTGCGCGCGGTGATTTTTTGCGGCTTTTTAGTGGCGAAAATGAAAAAAAGGATTATTGTCCAAGGTGGCTGGTAAGGCATTTCGCGTTCCCGCAACCGGGAAAGGCGTATCATGGAGAGGCGCTGTTGCTGAAAAAGACCTTGATCCGTTTGCCGGTCCTGCTGATCGGCCCGCTGCTCGTCCTGTTGGGGCTTCCGGAAGACGCCCTGGCCTGGGGGCCGGGCGTGCATATGGTGACAGGCAACTGGCTCATCCAGAATCTTTCCATGTTGTCGCCGGAATTCGCGGCGGCCATAGCCGCCCATCCCGGCCTGTTTCTGCAGGGGTGCCTGAGCGCCGATATTTTTATCGGCAAAGGCTGCGTGGCCAAGGAAGGGCACAGCCATAACTGGAAAAGCGGCCTCCTGCTGCTCGACAAGGCCCACACCAAGGCCAAACTGGCTTACGCCCTGGGCTATCTTTCCCACCTCGCGGCCGACACCGTGGCCCATAACGTCTTTATTCCCGGCAACTTTCAATGGGCCTACAGCCTGGAAGCCGCCCGGGGGAGCGATGATTCCAAAATCATCAACCCGGCCAAAGCCGGGGGCCTGGGCCGGGGCAAAATGGCGCACGTCTTCCTGGAAATGAAGGCCGACAAAGCCCTGACCTGGGACCGCAAACAGGCCCTGGAGTCCTTCAAGGCCGCCGGCAGCAAGGGCGCCGAGCGTATGCTGATGCGCTCCCTGAACCAAAAATACTGGCTGTTCCAGCTTAAAAAGCGGCTGTACCGGGGCAGCATCGCCCTGGGCGGCTGCGGCCTGCGTTCGGCCATGCGCAGCCTGCGCAACCTGGGCAGGCTGGATGCCGTCGTCAAGGGAAACAACCTGGCCAACCTGCACAGTTACCTCGACCAGGCGGACGACCCGGCCCATCCGGCTTTTCCGTTGCAACCCTTCGCGTTGCCGGAAGGCATTGCCGCCGCCGGCCAGCCGCCGCCGGTAATGTTTTCGCCGCTAACGTTTTTGCCGGATCCGCAGGCCGCCGGCCCCGCCACGGCGGAAAAAGCCCGGAAAAACCTTCCGCCCCCCACCACGCCGCTGGGCGACCTGCTGGTGGTCAGCGCTCGGGCCGTGGCCGACCTGCTGCGCGACCCTTGCGGCACACGGGTGCGCAACCTGGACCCGGTGGGCACGCAGGCTCTGGCCCGGGCTTCGCGCGGCCTGGGCCCGCGCGAAGTCATGCCGGTCCGGCTGGGGAGCGAGGCGGCCCGCGGCGAAGACGCGCCGCATATCCACGCCCGCTGGCCCAGGGCGGCCGCCGAGGTTTTGCTGGAACTGCCGCCCATCAACCCCGGCCGGCTGCGCGAAGATGTGAAGAAAGAATGAACCGGGGGCGTCCTACACTTGGTCCCGGCGCTTCTTCCGCCGGAATGGGCGCGTAAGCAGGCGCGCCGCGCCGCCGGTCACCTTGCCGGTAACTTCCACGCCGCCGGTCACGGTTTTGGCGATCCCCCGCCCGGTGGCGCTTACGCCGTCCGCCACCCCGCTCACCCCGCTTACCACGCCGTTGACCACGCCTTTGCCGGCCTGCGCAGTAAGATCCTGGGCGTAGCGGCCCAGGTTGCCGAGCTTGGCGCCCAGCCCGGACGCCAGGCTCCGGGCCAGCTTGTCCATGAGCTCGCCGGACATGCTCAGCAGCAGGCCGCCCGCTTCCCGAAACACCGCCAGGCGTCCCGGCCCCAGGCCCCGGCCTTCCAGGCCGTCCAGGGCGCTGTACATGTAAGCGTTGCGGGCGATAATGCCGGCGCGCAGCGCCAGAAAGCAGTTGGCCGCGCCGTCGATGGCCGAAGCGGTGAAAGTTTGCAGCGCCGTGCCCACGAAAGGCAGGCTGCCGGCCGCCGCCGCCGGCAGGGCCGCTTGCAGCGACTCGCCGAAGCCGACGCTAATTTCCGTGCTCAAGTCCAACTCTTCGATGGACAGGGCCAGGAAGGCGCCGGCGGCCACGGCCCGGAACAGCGAGGCCACTTCGCGCGGGTGCGGCCGCTGGTTGTAAATGAGCGAAACGCGCCAGACCAGGCGGCACAGGGAAAGCAGCATGATGAGCCCGTCCAGCCGGCCGTTCTGGGAAAGGGCCGTGCCCAGGAAAACCCGCCGCCCGGCCCGTTTTATTTCCTCGTCCGCCTTTTCCTTGAGCTGGGCCAGACAGGCGCCCAGGTATCCGGGGGCTTCCGGGTCCAGCCGGCCGTGCTCCAGGTGCGGATTCAGGCGCAGGCGGCGGGTGAGTTCGGCCGTAAATTCCGCCCGCTCCCGTTCGCCGGCGTTTTCCCTGAGCAGCAGGTAGCGGCGTCGCCCGAACAGGCCGCGCCAGAACCAGACCAGGGCCAGGGCTTCCAGTCCCAGCAGCGCCAGGTGCGCCCAAAGGGCGCTGCCCGGCAGCAAGTCGTTGGCCAGGCCGGCCAGGCCCCGGTTGATGAAAAGCGCCAGGCCCAGCAGGAACAGGCCGGCGGCAAGGGCAAGATAGCGATGGAGACGGCTGGTTTGCATGGCCTGATAGTAAGCTTTGGCCGGTTCTTGTCAAATGGGCCAAAACAAAAGGCACCGGCGCGCGCGGCGCGGCGCCGGAGCCCGGTTGCGGCAAACCCCCGGCCCGCGGTCATGGGACTGGGGGCGCGGGAGCTGGCCGGTTGGGGTTATTTAACGTGCGTGAAGCCCTGTTCCAGGTCGGCGATGATGTCGGCCGCATCTTCCAGGCCGACGGAGAAGCGTACCAGGCCTTCGGGAATGCCGGCTTCTTTCAGTTCTTCGGCGGTGTAGGTGGAGTGGGTCATGCTGGCCGGGTGTTCAATCAGGGTTTCGGCATCGCCCAGGCTCACGGCCAGGGAGCACAGCTCCAGGTTGTCCAGGAGTTGGGCGCCGGCTTTGCGCCCGCCCTTCACTTCGAACGAGATCATGCCGCCCGGGCCGGACATCTGCTTTTGGGCGATTTCGTAGCCGTCATGGGTTTTCAGACCGGGGAAGTGCACTTTTTCCACCTTGGGGTGCTTGTCCAGGTAGGCGGCCACTTCCATGGCGGTGGCGCAATGCCTTTCCATGCGGATTTGCAGGGTTTTCAGGCCGCGCAGAATCAGGAAGGCTTCCTGCGGCCCGAGCACGGAGCCGGTCATGTCTTTCTGGCCGAACAGGCGCACCTGGGTGATGAAGTCAAGCTTGCCGCAGGCCGCGCCGGCGATGACGTCGCCATGGCCGTTGATGTACTTGGTGGTGGAGTGCACGGTCACGTCAAAGCCCAGTTCGATGGGGCGCTGCAGGTAGGGGGTGGCGAAAGTGTTGTCCACCACGCACATGATGTCTTTGTTGACGCCCTTGACGAGCTTGGCGATGGCGTCCAGGTCCACGATTTTCAGGGTCGGGTTGGCCGGGGTTTCCACATACACCATTTTGGTGTTGGGCTTGATGGCCTTTTTCAGGGCGGCCAGGTCGCGGGTGTCCACAAAGGTGGTTTCCACCCCGTAGCGGGCCAGGCCGTGCGACAGGAGGGCAAAGGTGCAGCCGTAAAGCACGGAGTCGGCCACCACGTGGTCGCCGGCTTTCAGGATGGTCCAGAACACCGAGGAGATGGCCCCCATGCCGGAAGAGAAGCACAGGCCGGCCTCGGCCCCTTCCAGGTTGGCGATTTTGTCTTCAAGCATCATGAGCGTGGGGTTGCCCAGTCTGGAGTAGATGAAGCCCTCTTCCTGGCAGGTGAAACGCCGGGCGCCCTGCTCGCAATCCTTGAATATAAAGGTGGAGGTCTGGTAAATGGGGGCGGTCAGCGCGCCGTAAACGGTGTCCTTGCGCATGCCGGCGTGGATGGCGCGGGTGGCGAAACCCGCTTTGGCGTCTTTTTTCATTTCAATCTCCTTCCCGCGGGCCGGGCCCGCGGGATGTTGCGGTTATAAAGCATGGGTTTTATCGCTACAACAGCTTGTATACAAAGATCCAAGCCTGCTGAGTTTAACCGACCGTAAGGATTTTTGTAAATATGTTTTTAATTTCCGGGCCGCCTTCAGGCAAAAACTCTCGCCCGGCGCGGCCGGAGGACGAAAAAACAATTGGGAAGCAGCGCCTAATGCATTGATTTTTGTATTTTAACCATGTAGAGATGAAAGCATCAGTGTTTGGGTTCTAGTCGATAAGGCGTTTTGGAGGGGGCGCGTGTCCGGCCGCGATAATATCCAGCCCGGCTTGACTGATTATGGCCGGCGCAAGCCGGAAAGGCGTGGTTTATGTCTAAACCCAGAGAAAAAGTTATGTTGGTCGATGACAACATCACCAACCTGGCGGTCGGCAAGAATGCCCTTGTCGAGCAGTACGACGTCTACACCGTTCCCTCCGGCGACAAGTTTTTCAAAATTCTGGAGATGGTGGAGCCGGATCTGATTCTCCTTGACGTGGAAATGCCGGTCATGAACGGTTACGAAGTAATCAAAAAATTGAAGGCCGACCCGGCCCGCGCTTCCATCCCGGTTATTTTTCTCACCGCCAAAAGCGACATGCACAGCGAACTGGAGGGTCTTTCGCTGGGGGCCGTGGATTACATTGCCAAGCCGTTTTCCCCGCCGCTCCTGCTCAAGCGGGTGGAAACGCAACTGCTGCTCGAGGCGCAGCGGCGCGAGCTGCAACGCTACAACAGCGGGCTGCAGAAAATGGTGGAGGAAAAAACCCGGGCCGTGGCCGACCTGCAAACCGCGGTATTCGACCTTTTAACCGAGGTGGTGGAGTACCGCGATGACGAAACCGGCGGCCACGTCAGCCGCACTTCCATCTATTTTCAAATCATGGTGGACAGCGCGCTGCGGGACGCGGCTTTTCAGGACGAAATTTTGTCCTGGGACATTCGCATGATGGTTCTTTCCTCCCGCCTGCACGACATCGGGAAAATAGCCATACGCGACAGCATTTTGCTCAAACCCGGCAAGCTCACGCCCGAAGAGTTTGAGACCATGAAGCTGCACACGATTTATGGCGCGGATATTATAGAAAAAATAGAAAAGAGCAGCCCGAACCGCAGCTTTATCGACCATGCCAAGGTCATGGCCCTGACCCACCACGAAAAATGGGACGGTTCGGGCTACCCGCACGGGCTGGCCGGCGCGGACATCCCCCTGGCCGGCCGCATCATGGCCATTGTTGACGTTTACGACGCCCTGCGCTCCAAGCGCCCGTACAAAATGCCCATCAGCAGCGAGCAAGCCGCGGAAATTATCATCCAGGGGAGCGGGACGCACTTTGACCCCCAACTGGTGGAGGTTTTTCGAGAGGTGGCCGCCAGCTTCGAGAAGGTCTCGGATTTGGCATGAAGCTGCAATTACCCGCCAGTTCAAAACTCAAACCGCTGGTTTACGTCGTGATCGCCTTTGTGGCCATGGTGGGCGTAAGCTACTGGTACACCCGGGATATTGTGCAGCAGCAGATGCGCGTGAACGGCCGGGAAATGGTGCAGTCCTCCGCCGCCACCCTGCGGGCCTTCCTTTCCGAAGCCGAAACCTCTCTGGTCAACGTGGTTTTTACTGTGGAAACCATGCTCGACGACCCCGACTCGGCCAGGGAAATAAGAAAGTATCTGGTCAGCCTGTCGGACTGGCTTTATGCCTCTTCCGTCCGCCGCCTGGATTTTCGCGGCCTGCACGGCGTGATTAACGGCCAGTATGTGGACGGGAACAACTGGCCGCCACCGCCGGGTTACGACCCGAAATCCCGCCCCTGGTTCGCCGGGGCCATGCGCCGCCAAGGGGCGGTCAACTACTCCGACCCCTACCTGGAAGCCTTGGGCGGCCAGACCGTCGTGGCCATCTCGCAGCGGCTTTTTGACCAGACCGGCAAGGACGCGGGAGTGCTCTCCATGAACGTCAACGCGCGCAGCATCGCCAACTATCTGAAGACCGTAAGGCTGGGCAAGGGCGGTTACGGTTTTCTTCTGAACAGCCGGCTGGAGGTTATCGCGCACGAAGACGCAAGCCTGCGCGGGCAGCACATGTCCTTGATCAGCGCCGACTACAGCCGTCTGGCCGGGATGATCGCCAACCAGCAGGAAATAACGGCCGTGCATATCACGGACTACAACGGGACCGAGTGCGTGGTGTTCATGACCGAGCTTTTCAACGGCTGGTTCCTGGGGGCGGTCACGCCGCTTTCCGCCTATTACGACACCGTGAACACCATGGCGTTCGTGATGTCCTACCTGGCGGTGCTGCTCATGTCGTTCCTGTGCTTCCTGCTGCTCAAGATCTACGCCGACAAGGAAGTGGCCGACGAGCGCAATCAGAGCAAATCGGTTTTCCTGGCCAGGATGAGCCACGAGATCCGCACGCCCATGAACGCCATCGTGGGCATGTCCGACCTCATTTTGCGCGATGCGGAACTTTTGCCCGCGAAAACCCGGACCTGCGTCCTGAACATCAAGCAGGCCAGCGCCAACCTCCTGGCCATCATCAACGACATCCTGGACTTTTCCAAAATAGAGTCCGGCAAGCTGGAAATCGTGCCGGTGGAGTACTCGCTCGCCTCGCTGGTCAACGACGTGGTCAACATCATCTGCATCCGCCTGCAGGGACGGGCCGTGCTTTTCACGGTAAACGTGGACCCGGCCCTGCCGGACCGCCTGATCGGCGACGAGGTGCGGCTGCGCGAAATGCT
The DNA here is from genome assembly GCA_031264465.1 of Deltaproteobacteria bacterium. Taxonomy (GTDB): domain Bacteria; phylum Desulfobacterota; class Desulfovibrionia; order Desulfovibrionales; family Desulfovibrionaceae; genus WRHT01. The sequence goes on from JAISDX010000044.1 coordinate 12,852, forward strand.
GCTCAACCTGCTCTCCAACGCGGGCAAATATACCAGGGAAGGCTTTATCGCGCTGTCCATAGCCGGTGAAATCCGGGGCGACGACAGTCTGACCCTGCAAATAGCGGTGACGGACAGCGGCATCGGCATCAAGACCGAAGACCTGGACAAGCTTTTCGACGACTTTGTCCAAATCGACCTGATGACCAACCGCCATGTTGAAGGCACCGGCCTTGGGCTGGCCATCACCCGGAGCCTGGTCCGGGAAATGGGCGGCGATATAGGCGTTTCCAGCGTTTACGGCAAGGGCAGCACCTTTACGCTCGTCCTGCCCCAGCTTTACGCCGCGTCCGTTCCCTTCGCCGTGGTTGAGGAGGCCGGGCGCAAGCGGGCGCTGCTTTATGAATCCCGCGTCGCCTACGCGGATTCTCTGGCCCGCAGCCTGGACGGCCTGGGCGTGGACTTCACCCTGGCGGCGGACCAGTCCGCTTTTATGGAGCACCTCAAGGCCGGCGGCTACACGCATGTATTTCTGCCGTTCTTCTTCCATGACCAGCTCAAGCCGAGCCTGGACCAGGCCGGGGGCGAGTTCAAGGTGGTGTTGCTGCTCGAAAGCGCCGGCAACGTCAAAGACGATTCCGTACTTACCCTGCTTATGCCGGCCCATGCCCTTTCCCTGGCCAACGTGCTGAACAACGTGCCCGGCGCGGCCGTGCCGGCGGGCCAGGGCGAACCCGCGTTCAACGTCACTTTTCCCACGGCCCGGGTGCTGGTGGTGGACGACATCGCCACGAACCTGAGCGTGGCGGAAGGGCTGCTCTCCCCTTACGCCATGCAGGTCGACATCTGCCTGAGCGGCCGCGACGCCCTGGCCCTGGTCAGGCAGTATCGTTACGACCTTATTTTCATGGACCACATGATGCCGGAAATGGACGGCATTGAAACCGCGTTGCGCATCCGCAACCTGGATGGCGCCCAGTGCGGCGGCCTGCCCATCGTGGCGCTTACCGCCAACGCCGTTTCCGGCATGCGCGAGGCTTTTTTGCAAAACGGCATGAATGACTTTCTGGCCAAGCCCATTGAAATTCCCAAGCTGCACGCCGTACTGCTCAAGTGGCTGCCGATTTCCAAGCGCGTTGTTTCCGCCGGCCCGGCCCGGGAAAACAAGGAGCGGCCGGAAATAAGCATCGCCGGGCTGGACACGCGGCGCGGCCTGGCCATGGCCGGCGGCAAGCTGGAATTTTACCTGAATACGCTCAGGCAGTTTTTCCGCGACGCCCGGGAACGGGTGGAGAGCCTCAAGACCATGCTGGCCGCGGGCGATCTCATGGCCTACACCATTGGCGTGCATGCTCTCAAGGGCGCCTCGGCCAGCATTGGGGCCGGCAAGCTGGCCGAGCAGGCCGGAGCCCTGGAGGAAGCGGCGCGCATGGAAAATACCGGATATATCCTGCGCCACAACGACGAATTCCTGCTGCGCCTGCGGGAGTTGCTCGCCGGGCTGGCGGCCTGCCTGGATCTGGATGACGAGGGCGGAGCCGGGCCGGCTGCGCCCCCGACCCTCGAATATATGCCCGGCGAGACCGTTGAAATGCTCAAGACGAACCTGGCCCGTTTGAAGGCGGGGCTGGCCGCGCTGGACGCCGGCGCCATAGACGCCGCGCTGGAAGCCTTGCGCCAGGGCGGGTGGAGCAAGGCTTTGCGTCAGCGCCTGGAACAGGTCTCCGAGTTGATTCTGCTTTTTGAATACGACCAGGCGATGGAGATTATTGACGAGTTGCTCGATCTGAAACCGGACTTTGCCTGAAATCCGCCTTTCCTTAAAATTCCCGGCAGCTCCAGATTACCCGGCCATGCACCATGAAGTAGTCGGGTGATTCCACGGATACGGAAATGTCCGGGTGGCTGACTTTGTCCTTGTTGTCGCTCTGCAGCGCGTAAAAGCCGGGCCGCATGCCGGCCCGCTTGATCATGAAGGCGTCGTTCAGGGTGATCAGGTAAATGCGGCCGGGCGCCCATTCCTGATTCTGGGACTGGTCCACCAGCACCATGTCGCCCTCGGCGATGGTGGGGGCCATGCTGTCGCCCACCACGTCAAACAGGCGCATTTCATCGGGAATGCCGCGCGTGTTGATCCAGTCGCGCCGGAAGGAATAGCGGGTATGGAAGCCGTCTTCGGTTTCGTCGCCGCCGCGCGGGCGCGCGGCCATCTTGCGCACGAAAATAAGGTCGTCATAGGCGGGAAAGTCCGAGGCCTCGGCCAGGGCGGCCGGCAAAAGCTGCGCCAGGGTCAGGCCCAGGTGGTCGGCGATGCGCATGATGGACTTCGAACCGATCTGCTTCAGGCCGCCGGCCAGGGTGTAGTCGACCATACGCTTGGAAACGCCGGCCGCCTTGGCGATTTCTTCCTTGCTCATGCCTTTGTGGTTCAGCAGGTAGTTTACCACCGCAAATGACTGGCTGCGATTCATGGCGCGCCTCCCGTATTAATCGGCGTTTCGCTAGCGCAGAGTGCTGCACAGATCGTCCAGTTTTTCCAGCACCGAAAAGGCGGTAAAGTTAATGTTGGCCGGGGTCAGCTTCAAACTGTTCCACACCGCCGGGTCCAGTTGCGGGATTGCGTCGTCCTCGGCTTTTCCGGCAATGGCGAAAGCGATGATGTCGGCCAGATGCACCACGGCGGCTTCCATGTAGCGGTCCGGGGCTTCCACCTGATGGTGGCGCAGCACGGCCATGACCAGAGCCAGGGGCATGTTCCAGCGGTGCAGGAGCATGCCGCCGAGCCGCGCATGGTCGAAGGAAATATATTCCTGCTCCACCTGGTAAAGCTGCTTGCCGGAGGAGCGCCAGGCCGCGTGCAGGGCTTTGACCACGTCCGGGGCGGTGTAGGCCAGGGCCAGAATGCCGCAGTCGTGCAGGAGGCCGGCCACGAACAGCCGTTCCGATTCCCCTTTGCCCAGGAGTTTCCAGATTTGCTGGGCGGCCAGGGCCGTGGCGATGCTGTGCCGCCAGAAGTCGTCCAGGTTGAGAATGCCCTTGGGCATGCTTACCACCAGGTTGTGCAGCATGCCACTGATGGCCAGGTCTTTGATTTGCTCGAAGCCGAGCAGGGCCACGGCGCGGGACACGGTTTCCACCTTGACGGAAAAGCCGAAAAACGGGCTGTTGACCAGCTTGAGCACCCAAGCCGTAAGGCTGGGGTCTTTGGCGATAACGTTGCCCACTTCGGCGGTCGAGGCATAGGCGTTGCTGGTCACTTCCTGCAGTTCGCCCAGCACCGTGGGCATGGAGGGCAGCTTGACCTCCATCTGCACCAGGTTGATCGGGTCGAGCGGGGAAAGGTCCACGGCATCCGGCGCGGCGGCCGCTTTGCGATAGTGGAAAACGCCGCTGCCTTCCTCGGGCAGGCGGTTGACCATAAATTCGAAAAGCGCCCGGTAAGCCGGGTGTTCCAGGTCCACGGAAGAAAAGCGGTTGGTGAGTATTTCCAAATCCCGCTGGTTGGGCCCAGCTTCGCTCTCGGCCTGGCTTGGCTTGTCCGCTGTCATTGAAGCCTCCATCCCTTGCGCGGGCTGTTTTTGATGCGTATTAATACAATAGCATAAGCGCCCGCGCAAGAAAAGGCCAGGGCAGACGCATCTAAAAAATTCTCAGTGCCTGTAGGAGGAAGTCTTCACTGAGTGCGATTTTGAAGCGCTTGCCTTTCAGGCTTGATTTACCCGGTATACGCCG
>JAISDX010000079.1 GCA_031264465.1 Deltaproteobacteria bacterium
GGCGGGGTCAGATCAGCCGCCGGGCGCCAGTGTAGGCTTTTTTCCAGTAGCTGCTGTCCAACTGATCTTCGCGCACGCTGGAGCCGGAGCGCGGACTGTGGATGAATCTGTTGTTGCCGGTGTACATGCCGGTGTGATAGCCGCTCTTGATCCTGAACACCACGATATCGCCGGGGGCCAGCTTGTTGCGCTGCACGCTCCGCCCGGCCGAGGACTGGGCCTTGGCGGTGCGCGGAATGCTCAGGCCGTGCTGCTTGTAGGCCCAGACCAAAAGGCCGGAGCAATCGAAGCCGGTCTTGGGCGTGGAACCGCCGTACTTGTAGCGCGTGCCCACCTGGCTGCGCGCGGTGCGGCACAGCACATCGCCCCGCACGGCGGCGGCCTTGCCCCGGTTCAACTGCTTGCCGGCGGCGGCCTGGGCGGTTTTGGCCGGCTGCGGCTTTACCGCTGCCCGCTGGCTACCGCTTTGCGGCCGGACATTTTGTCTGACGGACTGAGCGGAGCCTTGCCTGGGGATTTGCCGGGCCGGCTGGCGGGAGGCCTGAAGAATCGGCAGCGAAGAGTGCTGTCTGACCGCCTGCCCCACCCGGGCGGATTTGGCAGCCGGGCTGGACAAAGTGCCGAAGGAGGAAGCCTGGATGGTTTTGGAGGCGGCATATTGCTGCGCCGCTTTTTGGGGTTGGAGCGCCACGGCCTGCATGGCGCCTCCGCCGTAGCCGCCGATGACCGACTTGGTACAGGCGGCGCTGAGCAGGGCGCATACCAGGAAAAGCCATATGCCCAGCCACCTGGTTCTTTTCGCTTTTCTCTTTTTACTGTCCACGGGCGTTCCTTGATTTTCGGCAAACGGAGTTTATATGCGGCCGCCGATGCTTTGCATATCGGCCATGAAAAAAAAAATATTATATCTTTCCCGGAGATAAAGCCAGGTTGCGGGCTCGGGCGACCAGTCAGTCAGCGGATTTTCCCGCCCGGAACAACATATTGACACCGTGCAGGGCCGCGCCCCACAAGCCGCTGTCCTGGTTGCTCACCCACCAGACCGGTACATTGCGCAGGGTGGCGGCGTGGGTTTCGCTTTGCCGGAACTCGGCCGCAAAAGCCGGGTGGCCGCGCAGGCCGGGCAGGTACGACAACAGGCCGCCCGAAAGATACACCCCGCCCAGGGCCAGGGTTTCCAGCACCAGGTTGCGGCAGGCCCGGCCGTAAAAGCGCGCCATCCATTCCAGCACTTGCGGCTGTTGGTCAAGCTTCGCGGTGACCTCCGGCGGTTCGGGCAGGTAATCCAGCCCGGCGTGATAGGCATACAGGGCGGCCAGGCCGCTGCCGCTCACCACCATGTCGCCGATGACTTCGCGCCGGTTGGCCTTTTTGCGTAAAAACGCCTGGAAATCGGCTTCCTCCTGGCCGTTGAAGGGGAACAGGCTGTGCCCGCCCTCGGAGGGCATGATGCGTAAATCCAGCCGTAAATCCGCCTCTCTGCGACCCGGATACGGCAGGTAGACGGCCGAAGCCGCGCTTTTATCCAGGCCCGGGGGTACTGCCGGGAACGGCGTGGGCGGGCTTTCCGCCCCCACCCACGCCCCCGACGGCAGCGCGGCGCGGCGCGGCAAAATGATCGCTTTCCCCAGGCCGGTGCCGGCGCCGATAATTACCGCCGGCGCGGTCGGGTTTGCAAGGCCCGGCAGCACGGTTCGCAGGCCCAGCGCTTCCGGCAGCAGGCAGGCCAGGCCCTGAGCGGCGAAGTCGTTCAGGAGCGTGGCCGGGGCCGCGCCGGCCCGGCTGGCGTCGGCCGCCAGGATCGGCCAGGCGATATTGGGGGCGCGGCAGGCCTGGTTTTCTCCCTGCCCGCTGACCGGGCCGGGCACGGCCAGGCTCAGGGCGGCGATGGCAAAATCGCCCAGAGGGGAAAAGCCGCCCAGGGCCTTGCGTCCGCGCAGATTTTCCAGAAGATGCCCAAAGCTCGCGTGGGCGGCGGTGGGCAGCGCGACCCTGCTCCGCGCTTGCAGGCTCAGCCAGGCGCCGCCCGGGCTGTAAGGCGGGGCGCCGGAGCATGGCTCCTCCTCCAGGCGGAACAGGGCAAAACGGCTGTTGGTGCCGCCAATGTCGGCCGCCAGCAGGAAACGTGTTCTCATATGCGCCCTCGTTGGCCCGGGGCCGCCCCTATAAAGGGTCAACCGCCCCGGTAATGGGGTTGGGCAAAAGCTCCGCCAGCATCTTGCTGACCAGGCTCCCCCGGGAATCTGGCACCAGCACCAGGACACCGCGCCCGAACTCCAGCAGGCTGTGCAAATCGGCCTGGGCGGGCAGCATGACCTGGCCTTCCTGATCCAGCAGCACCACGGCGCGCAGTTCGAGCTCGTTCTCGCTCACGCAGCGGGCCAGGGCCGACTGTATGGCTGAAAGACTGAGCTGGCTGTTCTGGTTTTCCACGTTGCTGCCGACCATGATCTTGCCGGTGGCGCTCATGATCGCCGCGCCGTAGCTGACTTTGCCGTAAGGAGCGTACGAACTGATCAACGCCTTTTTGGCGTCGGCCAGCAGGGCTTGCCGCTCGCGCGCATCCAGCTCGGTAACGAACCATTTGCGGTAGAGGCGGTCATACTCGCCGCTGGCCACGAGTTCGCCCAGGCCGTCGTTGACGATGCGCAGCACGTCGCCCCGGTCGCGGTTGACGGCAATGCGCATTTCGACAAAGCCGAGCGGGGTGCCCACGGTGGTGATGGCGCCGTAATTGAGCTTGCGGATCAGGTAATAAGTGGGCTCGTCCAGGCCGCAGTAAGCGTCCACTTCCTCGTTGTAAAGGGCGCGCAGGGCCAGGGCGCGGCTTTTGAAGGGCTTGATGTTGACTCCGCCGTACTGTTCGAGCAGCGTTTGCTGGAACGAGCCTTCTTCCACCGACACGCTCTGGCCGCGCAGGAAGGTGGCGTTGGGCACCCGCTTGTAGACCTTGGTAAAGAAGCGCACTTGCATGGTGAAGGTGCTGAGGTCGGAAAAGCCGTAAACCCTGGCCCGCTGCGGGGTCTGGATCATGCCGCTCGTCACCGTGATCACGCCCGAGGAAAGCTCCATGGGGATGGAATACCAGTTGAGCGGGCGCGGCGAGAGTACCGCCTGGTTGCGGAAAATGCTCTCAATTATTTCCAGTTCAAAGCCGACCGGCTTGCCGCCCGGGTCTTCATAAGTGAAGGGCGCGAATTCACGGTCAAAGCCATAGGCAACGCGCAGGACCCGGGGGTTGTTATCCGCCACGGCCGCCACGGCCGCGCCCGCGGGCGGCAACATCAGCGCGGCCAGCGCCGCCCATAACAAGAACCGCAACGCTTTATCATTTTTCATCTCGCCCCCTGTATCCTCTATACCGGCATTACTTCATTATCCTTACTATAATTGAGCCCGGCTTGCCATTACCGATATTACCCGTTAAAATTCCCGCTCACAACCGCTCAAACGCTATACGAGGCGCGCATGGAAATAGATTTTGCACCACTTGTCGACCCGCTTATCGCCCAACTTATCGAAAGACTGGCGGAAAATCTTAAGAGCCGGGCCTTGACTCTGGCCACGGCCGAATCCTGCACCGGCGGGCTGGTGGGGGCCTTCTGCACCTCAAGGCCGGGCAGCTCGGAGTGGTTTTACGGCGGCGTCATCGCCTACGACAACAGCCTGAAAACGGGCCTGCTCGGCGTGCCGGGCTCCACCCTGGCCGCCTACGGCGCCGTCAGCCCGGAAACGGCCGCCGCCATGGCCGCCGGGGCCAGGCGCGTCTGCGGCGCCGACTGCGCCGTCTCCCTGACCGGCGTTGCCGGGCCGGACGGCGGCAGCCCGGAAAAGCCCGTCGGCCTGGTGGTTATCGGCATCGCCACGCCCGGAGCCCCGATTGCCGCGCACAGCGAAATATTCCCCGGCAGCCGCGGGCGGATTCGTCACGGCGCGGCCGGCAGGGCACTTGAACTGCTTAACATGCAACTGGAACAACGGACCCGCCCATGAGCACACCCAAAAAACCGCGCCCGATGCCGCCCAAGACTCTGCCCAAAGTGTCGCCTGACCGCGAGCCGGACGACTTTGCGCAAGCTTTCGGCGAAAATTTCGAAGATGAATACGAGCCGCTTTTTTCCGTAATCATCCCCTGCCACAACCGGGCCGGGTACCTGCCGGACGCGATGGCAAGCCTGCTGCGCCAGGGGACCAGGGATTTTGAAACGATCATCATCGACGACGGAAGCGGCGACGGCAGCGGCGACGTTGCCCGCGCCCTGGCCGACCAATACCCGGAGCTGAACGTCCTGGTCATCGCGCAGGAGAACCAGGGACTGGCCATTTCGCGTAATATCGGCATTGCCGCCGCCTCCGGCCAATGGATCGCCCCGCTGGACAGCGACGATATCATGGGAGATTCCTTCCTGGCCAACGTGGCCAAAGCCATTTCCGAATTCCCGCAGGCCAACGCCTTCACCGGCGCCTACCGCCCCTTTGGCGGCGATGCGGAAATACTGCCGCCGGAGCAGTGGAAACTCACCAACTACAACGCCGAAAACCTCAAAGAGCGCTGCAACCTGCTGGCCAATACCGTTTACCGGCGCGGCCTCTGGCTGGCGTCCGGCGGCTACGACGCCAGCCACCCTTACGGCATGGAGGACTGGCACTTCTGGCTCAAGGCCCAGTTACACGGCTTTACCCCGGTCTGCCTGCCGGTGCCCATGGTTTATTACCGCCGGCACGAAGACAACATGAGCACCCCCATGCGCCGCCATCAGGCCGACGCCATCGCCCTGCACCAGACCATGCTTACCGAGGTCTACCCCCTGAACACCATCATGCAGGCGCATGAGCAACTCCTGCGGATGGCTCCGGAAACCGAAGCGGCCGTCCGCCAAAAGCTGGCCCGGCTCCCCAAAAACCCCATGCCGCACTTCTGGCTGGGCCTGGCCCACGAAGGGCGGGACGAACTTGACGAGGCCGCCGCCTGTTACCGGAAAGCCCTGGCCCTGCCCTGGGCACGTGTGGGGCAAAGCTTCAAGTCCGGCTCCTGGCAGCCGCAAATGCGCTTGGATCAGTTGCGCTCAGACCGCCCGGCGCCGTAGCGCCGGGTGCCCGCCGGGCTACTCCGCGCTGATGCGGCCGTCAGCCGCGCGGTAAAGCTCGGCCGGACGGTCAAAGGAGGCGAAGGCGAAAGGGGAAAGCGTGGCCGCGTACGCTCCGGCTTCGCTCACGGTCAAAATGTCGCCGGCTTGCGGGTCCGGCAGTTCGACCTCGCCGGCCAGAACGTCCAGAGAGGTGCACAGCGTGCCGCTTACCGTCACTTTTTTCAACGGCCCGCTTGAACCTGTTGAACCGGTCGAACCGGGACCTGTTTTCAGCAGGCCGACCCGGTGCTTGTCAAAGCCGGAAAAGAGCGGTTCCAGCGGCCCTGGCGTCTGGCCCGGCAAGCCGGCCAGCAGGTTCAGCATGGCCGGACGTAAAAAACCGCTCAGCCCGCCGGGGGCGATTACGTGGATTTTACCGCGCGATTCCTTGATGTCCTCGATTCTGGTCACGAAAGTGCCGGCCCGGCCCACCAAAAAGCGCCCGCTTTCCAAAAACAGCTTCACGCCGGGCAGGCGCCGTTCATATTGACGAACCAGCTCCGCCGCCAGGCGGCCGAGCAGTTCCAGGTCCAACTCCCGGCCGGCTTCCGCCCGCTCCAGGGCCGAGCCGATGCCCAAGCCGCCGCCGAAGTTGATAAAATCCAGGCCCCAGCCCAGTTCTTCGCGGCAGCGCGCCGCGATTTTGAAGACGGCCGCGAACGAAGCCGCCAGGGCTTCGGCGTTGAGCACCTGGCTGCGCAGGAACACGTGGACGCCGGCCGGGCGGATATGCTTGAGCCCCTGGAAAAATTCCTTTTTCTCCGCCAGGCTTTCCTCATCCACGCCGAATTTGGAGCTGAGGCCGGGGGCGGCCGCCGCGAATTCACCGGCGCCGAAGGAAAAGTCCGGATTGATACGCAAACCCACCGGCAACTTGTCGTTCCTCATCGCGGCTACTCCGGCGGCTACGGCAAACCGCCCGGCCAATTCGTCCAGGCGAGTCAACTCGGTGTAGGAGTCGGCCGTGACCCGGCAGCGGCCCAAGGCCCGCCGAAGCTGTTCACCGCCTTTCCCGGGAGCGGAATAGAGAATTTGTTCCGCCGGCATGCCGGCGGCGGCGGCCCGTTCCACTTCTCCGGCCGAGGCGGCGTCCGCGCCCACGCCGTTTAAAGCCATGAAGCGCAGAATCGGCGCATGCGGGTTGGTCTTTACGGAGTAGAGGACGCGAAAATCCGGCAGGGCACGGCGCAGCCGTTCAAGTTGCGTCCTGATGGCGGATTCTTCGTAGATATAAAAGGGGCAGCCGTACTTGTCCGCCAGTTGGACGTAATCCGCATTCATGCAAACCGCCTTTCCTTTGGTTTTTTCCTGTGGTTAAGCGCCGCAGCAATTTTTATACTTCTTGCCGCTGCCGCAGGGGCAGGGGTCGTTGCGGCCCACCTTGGGAGCGGCCCGTTTCACCGGCGCGGCCTTGGGCTTGCCGCCGCCTTCACCGGAAGAGTAGGAAAAGTTCTTGCTTTCCTTGTGCCTGAACTGCTCGGCCGCCCGGGCGTTTTGGGCGGCGCGGGCTTCGGCCGCCGCCGCGTCCTGGGCCGCTTTTTCCTCCGGGGTCTGAATGCGGGCGTGGGTGAGGTCGCGGCAGACGTTTTCCTTGATCTGGTTCAGCATGCCGTGGAACATGGCAAAGCCTTCTTTCCGATACTCCTGCTTGGGGTCGCGCTGGGCGTAGCCGCGCAGGCCGATGCCGTCGCGCAGGTGGTCCATGGCCAGAAGGTGCTCTTTCCAGCAGCGGTCCAGCTCTTCCAGCATAAAGTAGCGCAGGATGGCCGGGTAAAGCTCCGGCGCCGCGCGCTTGAGCGAATCCAGCATGGCGGACACGGCTTCGGAAGTTTCTTCAAACTCCGGCAAATCTTCCGGGTGTCTTTCCGGCCAGAGGCGCTTCAGATTGAACAGCTCGTTAAGCCGCCCCAGGATCAACTCGGCCTGTTCCGGCTCCAGCTCGCCCCGGCAGGCGAACACCGGCTCGTACTCGGCTTCGAGCACGTCGGAGATAAATTCGCGCACCAGGGGCTCGATGTCCTCGGACAGCATGGTGTCGCGGCGCAGGGTGTAAATGACGCCGCGCTGCTGGTTCATGACGTTGTCGTAATCCAGCAAAGTTTTGCGGATTTCAAAGTTGTGGCCTTCCACGCGCTTTTGGGCGTTTTGAATGCCGCGCGAGATCAGGCGGTGCTCAATGGCTTCGCCGTCCTTGAGGCCCAAGGTTTCCATGAGCTTCATGTGGCGGTCGGCCCCGAACAGGCGCATCAGGTCGTCTTCCAGGGCGATGTAAAAGCGGGAGGAACCGGGGTCGCCCTGGCGGCCGGCGCGGCCGCGCAACTGGTTGTCGATGCGGCGGCTTTCGTGGCGCTCGGTGCCCAGAATGTGCAGACCGCCCAGTTCGCGCACGCCTTCGCCCAGCACGATGTCCGTGCCGCGGCCGGCCATGTTGGTGGCGATGGTCACGTGCCCCCGCTGCCCGGCTTCGGCGATGATGCCGGCTTCGCGTTCGTGGTGCTTGGCGTTGAGCACTTCGTGCGGAATGCCGGCCTTCCTGAGCAGTTCGGAGAGCACTTCGGACATTTCAATGGAAATGGTGCCCACCAGCACCGGCTGGCCCTTGGCGTGCAGTTCCCTGATGTCTCTGGCGATGGCCTGGTGCTTTTCCTGCTTGGTGCGGTAGACCAGGTCCGGGTAGTCTTTACGCACCATCGGCTGGTTCGTCGGGATGGCGATCACTTCCAGGCCGTAAATTTCCTGGAATTCCACGGCTTCGGTGTCGGCCGTGCCGGTCATGCCGGCCAGCTTTTCATAGAGGCGGAAATAGTTCTGGAAGGTAATCGAGGCCAGGGTCTGGTTTTCCGCTTCGACCTTGACCCGCTCCTTGGCTTCCAGGGCCTGGTGCAGGCCGTCCGAAAACCGGCGTCCGGGCATGAGGCGGCCGGTGAACTCGTCCACGATCACCACGTGTCCGTCGGCCACCACGTAATCGACGTCGCGCTTGAAAATTTTGTGGGCCTTGAGGGCCTGGAGCACGTGGTGCTGCAGCGTGACGTTCTGGGCGTCGAACAGGTTGGCAAGGCCGAGCAGCTCTTCCACCCGGGCCACGCCGGCGTCGGTCAGCATGGCCGAACGGGCCTTTTCGTCTATGGTGTAGTGGTCTTCGGCCCGGAGGCGCGGGATGATGGCGTCTATTTTCCGGTACAGGTCGGTGGATTCGTCGCCGGCGCCGGAGATGATCAGCGGGGTGCGGGCTTCGTCAATCAGGATTGAGTCCACTTCGTCCACTATGGCGTAGTAGTGCTCGCGCTGCACCAGTTGTTCCTTGTAGAACTTCATGTTGTCGCGCAGATAGTCGAAGCCGAACTCGTTGTTGGTGCCGTAGGTGATATCGCGGCTATAGGCTTCTTTGCGCTCCGCGTCGGTAAGCCCGTGCACGATTACGCCTACGCTCAGGCCCAGGAATTCGTAGATCCGGCCCATCCACGCGGCGTCGCGTTTGGCCAGATAGTCGTTCACCGTGACCACATGCACGCCCTTGCCGGCCAGGGCGTTGAGCACCACGGCCAGGGTGGCCACCAGGGTTTTGCCTTCGCCCGTTTTCATTTCGGCGATGCGCCCGTCGTGCAGCACCAAGCCGCCGATGAGCTGGACGTCGAAATGGCGCATGTTCATGACCCGGCGGCCGGCTTCGCGCACCAGAGCGAACACTTCCGGGCGCATGTCGTTGAGGCTGCGCTGGCCGTCCTGGATTTCCCGCTGGTAACGCGCGATCAGGCGGGGAAAGTCTTCGTCCGGCAATTCCCGCATTTTGGGTTCCAGGGCGTTGACGGCCTGGACCACAGGCTGGATGCTTTTAAGGTAACGTTCGTTTTTCGAGCCGATAATCTTGCGAACAAGAAATTTGATCATGGTCTGACTTGTCTCCATATTGCGGCCGCCGCAAAAAAGATGAAAAAACCGGCCGGCCCATAAGCGCCACAAGATAAAACAAAGATGGACGCTTGGCAATTGCGCGTCCGGATACGCGCGTCCGGATATGGCGGGGACTTTAACAGGTAAAATCTTGCAAAATACCGCCGGGGCGGTTGCAAGCGGGGGTTGCTTAACTTAAACTCAAGCGAAAAATATTTCGCGGAGGCCTTGGACCATGGACATTTTATTTGCGCGCAATCTCGGGGAGGCCGGCTTGAACTGCCTGCTGCTGCCCGTTTTCAACGATAAAAAAGCTTTTGAATACGTGCCGGAATTGGCCCGCAACCTGCCTTGGCTGCAAAACTCCCCGGCCCTGGCCGACTTTCGCGCCAAAAAGGACGAAACCGCCCTGCTTTACGGGCCGCCCGAGGCGCTGAAAGATGCGCCCCTGCCGCGCCTGCTGCTCGTCGGTTTGGGCAAGCGGGACGACTTCAAGCCGCAGGTGCTGCGCGACGCCGTGGCCGCCGGGATGAAAGCCTGCCTCGCCCTGAAGCTGGAAAAGCCGGGCCTGTCTCTGGAAGTGCTGCCCGCCTTGGCTGGAGCCGGCAAAACCGCGCCGGATCAGGCCCAACTGGCCGAGGAAGCCGTGCTCGGCGCCCTGCTGGCCCTGCATTATCGTGAAATTTGCCAGACCCCGCAGGCCGGAGACGAAGCCCGTGTTGAACCGGCTTCCCTTACTCTGGTGGGTCCGGCCTCGGCAACGGGCAAAGACCGGGCCGCCGTTGCCAAGGCCCAGGCCGTGGCCCACGGCATGAAACTTACCCGCGACCTGGTGAACGGCCCGGCCAACCAGGTTACCCCCGCCTACCTGGAAACCCGGGCCCAGGAACTGGCCCGCGCATACGGCTTCAGTTGCACCGCCCTCGGCCCGGACTACCTGCGCGACGAAGGCTTTGGCGCCTTTTGCGCCGTGGCCCGGGGCTCGCGCACCGAGCCGCGCCTGATCATCCTGGAACACCGCCCGCAAAATCCCCCGAAAAATCTTAAGCCCATCGTCGTGGTCGGCAAGGGCGTCACTTTCGACTCCGGCGGCCTCTGCATCAAGCCGGCCGCGAACATGGACAACATGAAGACCGACATGGCCGGGGCCGGCACCGTCATCGGCCTGTTCGCCGCCTTCGGCGAGGCCATGCGAACCGACGAAACCCTGAAGGATCGCCACCTGGTCGGCATCATGCCCTGCGCCGAAAACATGCCCGGCGGCAACGCCACCCGCCCCGGCGACGTGGTCATCACCCTCGCCGGCAAGACCGTGGAAATCATCAACACCGACGCCGAAGGGCGCCTGCTCCTCTGCGACGCGCTCACCCTGGCCCAGCAGCGCTGGGACAGCGCCGCCCTGATCGACCTGGCCACCCTTACCGGCGCCTGCGTCGTGGCCCTGGGCGAAAAAACCGCCGGGCTCTTCAACAACAACGACGAGTTGCGCGACCGCCTCATGGCCCTGGGCGAAAAATGCGGCGAACGCTTCTGGCCCATGCCCATTTACGACGAAGACCTGATCAAGGGCAAAACCGCCGACCTGGCCAACGCCGGCGGGCGCTCGGGCGGGGCTGTCTTCGCCGCCGCCTTCCTCAAACAGTTCATCAACGAAAAAACCGCCTGGGCCCACCTGGACATAGCCGGCCCGGCCCGCCTGGACGAAAAAACCGCCATCTGCCCCGGCGGCGCCACCGCCGTGTGCCTGCGGACGCTGTTCGAACTGGTGAAGCAGGGGCTGTGACGGACCCCTCCCCCTACAAGAACCCGATGCGGCCGGAGAGCGAAAAGAGCATTGCGCCGCGTTTCCATAAACCTTTTAACTTACTACAAGAGGACTGCCATGGGTAAGAATCTTTATATAGGCTCTTTCGAGAGCGACAGCGGCAAAGCGGCGGTGTTTTTCGGGCTGCTCGGGCTGCTCAAGCAGAAATACGGCAAAATCGCGGTGTTCCGCCCGCTGATCAGCCGCCGCGACGCCGGCGGCAAGGACAAGGCCTTGGAACTGGCCATCAAACATTTTGCCGTCGGCCAGGCTTATGACAGCGCCTTTGCCTGCACCTTGCCCCAAGCGCGCGAGCTGGAGAACGAGTTCAAGCACGAACTGCTGCTGGAAACCGTGATCAAAAAATACAAGGACCTGGAAAAAAATTACAACTTCGTCCTCTGCCTGGGCACCGATTACGCGGGTTCGGGCGCGGCTTTCGAGTTCGGCCTGAATGCCGAAATCGCCGCCAACCTGGGCTGCCCCACCCTGCTGGTGGTAAAGAGCCAGGACAAGAGCCCGGTGGAATTGCTTGAGTCCACCCGGCTGGCCCTGGACCAGTTGGAAAAAGGCTGTGCCGACGCCCTGGGCTGCTTCTTCAACCGGGCCGGCCTGACCGGCGAGGAAACAGAAGTTATCCGCCGCGACCTGACCAGGCGCGCCAACATCATCCACGGCCCCAACCCGGGCCTTTACGCCTTGCCGCGCGCCGGCAATGACTGCGCGGAAGAAGAGTTCCTCCTGCGCCTCACGGCCGGCGAACAAAGCATGGAATCGGTCTGCGCCCTCTTCAGGACGGAAGTTGACGGCCAGGATCTGCTGCGCCGCATTGATGAATTCAAGGGCGTGCGCATTGCCCCCAAGATGTTTGAATATGAGCTGCTGGAAAAAGCCCGGGCCAAAAAAATGCGCATCGTGCTGCCCGAAGGCCAGGACGAGCGCATCCTCAAGGCCGCCGACGACCTGCTGCGCCGGGGCGTGGCCGACCTGGCCATTTTGGGCGACCTGAAGCGGATCCGGGAAGACGCCGCCCGCCTCAAGCTGGACCTGTCCAAGGCTCAGCTCATCGAACCGACGGCCGCCGCCAACTTCAAGGAATATGCCGCCACCTACGCCGAATTGCGCAAGCACAAGGGCGTTACCCTGGAACAGGCGGAAGAGATTTTGTCCGACCCCACCTACTACGGCACCATGATGGTCTACAAGGGCGAGATGGACGGCATGGTTTCGGGCGCCGTCAACACCACCGCCCACACCATCCGCCCGGCTTTCGAGTTTATCAAGACCAGGGTCAAAGGCGGCACGGTTTCCTCCTGCTTCCTGATGTGCCTCAAGGACCGGATGCTGGTTTTCGCCGACTGCGCCGTCCTTCCCAACCCCACGCCCAAGGAACTGGCCGACATCGCCATCGCTTCGGCCGGCACCGCCGAAATTTTCGGCGTGGAGCCGCGCGTGGCCATGCTTTCTTACTCCACCGGCTCTTCCGGCAAGGGGCCGGACGTGGACCTGGTCATCGAAGCCACCAGGCTCGCCAAGGAAGCCGCGCCCGGCCTGGCCCTGGAAGGCCCGCTCCAGTATGACGCAGCCATCGACCCCGGCGTGGCCGCCACCAAACTCCCCGGCAACCCCGTGGCCGGCAGGGCCACCGTGTTCATCTTCCCCAACCTGAGCACCGGAAACAACACCTACAAGGCCGTGCAGCGCGCCGCCAACGCCCTGGCCATCGGCCCGGTGCTCCAGGGCCTGAACAAGCCGGTGAACGACCTCTCGCGCGGCTGCACCGTGCCCGACATCATCAACACCGTCGCCATCACCGCCATTCAGGCGCAGGGCAAGTAGAGCCAAGCCGTTCAGCAAAAAACTCCCGGCCAGGTTTTTCCCGGGCCGGGAGTTTTTTTATTTCAAGCCGGCTTTGCCGGCCGTCAGGCAATCAGGCGTAGCCTGAAGACTCTATTCGGCTTCAGCGGGCTTGGGCCGGGAGGCCTTTTTCTGGCCGGCCATGGCCAGCGTTACGCCAAGCACCACGCCCAGGGCGGCCGCGAAAATAACCTGGAAATGCGGCGGCAGGAGGAAGGTGACGGTGTGGGCCGGCACCCAGAAGAAGGGGATGAGCTTTTTGAACACGAAGCCCCAGAGCGACTGCCAGTTGATGCCGTTCAAGGCGCCGACCATGTCGATGGGCCGGAACAGGCCGCGCATGGTGCCGCCGTTCTTTGCGATGTGGATGTCGGTAATCTTGTGCAGGGTCATGAAGAAGGGCGCCCAGACGCAGTTCATGAGCAGGCTGATGCCGAAGGCGCGCAGGAACCTGGCGCCGAAGCTGGCGGAAGTGGGGTCCAAAAGGCCGAGTTCGGCCAGAAAGGCGGGCGTACCGGTCGAAAAAAGCGTAAAGGACATTTTAATGCCCAGGCCGAGAAGGCCCCAGACGAAGGCGTGGGCGATCAGGCCGAAGCCGGGCCGGTTCCAGGCGCCGATGGACAGGCGCAGGCCCAGGCTTTCGCCAAACCCGGCCAGCACCGCGAATTTCACAAAACTGGAAAGATAGGGGTAAGTTTTGGTGAGGTAAATGAAGCGGTCCAGAAAGTTGGGCGTAAGGGCGCAGGCCAGCAGAATTACGGCCCAGCAACCGATGACGATGAAATCTTGTCTTTTCATGAACACATCCGTTCTTGTTTACAGGCGGTGGAATCCCTTCCTGGATGGGGCGGCTTCCTGCCGCCCATAATCAGCCTTGCCTTAATATAACTAAAGGTTATGGCAATCAACCGATTTATTTATTTTACATAATACAAGTATCTGCCTATGGTGCGCCTATGGTAGTAAGACGCGCAAAGGTTTCGCCCGGCCCCGGCGGCGCTCAAGAAAACAACAGGAAGGATCGCACTATGGATTTTGAACTGACCCCACAAGAGGCGATGGCGCGGCAACTGTTCCGTGATTTCGCGGAAGCCGAGGTCAAGCCCCTCGCCGCCGAAATTGACGAGGCCGAGCGTTTTCCCCGGGAAAGCGTGGAAAAAATGTTCAGGTACGGCATCATGGGCATTCCTTACGGCCAGGAATACGGCGGCCAGGGATGCGACACCATAACCTACATCCTGGCCGTGGAAGAACTTAGCCGGGTGTGCGGCGCCACCGGCGTGATCCTTTCCGCGCACACCTCCCTGTGCTGCGACCCCATCAACAAATACGGCACGCCCGAGCAGAAAGCGAAATATCTGCCCGGCCTGTTGAAGGGCGGCGTCCTGGGGGCCTTCGGCCTGACTGAGCCCGGCGCCGGCACCGACGCCGCCGGCCAGCAGACCAAGGCGGTGCTGGCCGGCGACCAGTACATCCTGAACGGGAGCAAGATTTTCATCACCAACGGCGGTGAGGCCGGCGTTTACGTGATCCTGGCCATGACCGACAAAGCCAGGGGCGCCAAGGGCATTTCCGCTTTTATCGTGGAAGCGGGCGCGCCCGGCTTTTCCAGCGGCAAAAAAGAGCTGAAGCTTGGCATTCGCGGCAGCGCCACCACCGAGCTGATTTTTGAAAACTGCGTCATTCCCAAGGAGAATCTCCTGGGGGCGGAAGGCAAGGGCTTCGGCCTTGCCATGCGCACGCTGGACGGCGGGCGCATCGGCATTGCCGCCCAGGCCCTGGGCATCGCCCAGGGGGCTCTGGACGAGGCCGTGGCTTATGTGAAAGAGCGCAAGCAGTTCGGCAAACCCATTGCCGCCTTCCAGAACACCCAGTTCGTGCTGGCCGACCTGCACACCCGGGTGCAGGCCGCGCGCTTTTTGGTGTACAGCGCGGCCAAGGCCAAGGACCGCGGCGAGCCTTTCGCGGTCAAGGCGGCCATGGCCAAGCTTTTCGCTTCGGAAACGGCCATGCGCGTGACCGACAGGGCGGTGCAGCTCTTCGGCGGCTACGGCTACATGCGTGAATACCCGGTGGAGCGCATGATGCGCGACGCCAAAATTACCGAAATTTACGAAGGCACCAGCGAAGTCCAGCGCATGGTCATTGCGGCCTCGCTGCTCAAGGATTAGGCATTGCGTCGAGGAGTGCGCGCCATGAAAATAGTCGTATGCATCAAACAAGTCCCGAACACCAATAAAGTCAAGCTGGACCCGGCCACCGGCACGCTGCTGCGCAAAGGCATACCCAGCATCATCAACCCGGACGACAAAGCCGGGCTGGAAGCCGCCCTGCGCCTTAAAGACCGGCACGGCGCGCAGGTCACCGCCCTGAGCATGGGGCCGCCCCAGGCCGAGGCCGCCCTGCGCGAAGCCCTGGCCATGGGTGCCGACGAAGCCGTGCTCCTCACCGACCGGGCCTTCGGCGGGGCCGACACCTGGGCCACCTCCTCCACTCTGGCCGCCGCCCTGAAGCGCCTGGAGCACGACCTGATCATCACCGGTCGCCAGGCCATTGACGGCGACACCGCCCAGGTCGGGCCGCAAATCGCCGAGCACCTCGGCCTGCCCAACATCAGCTACGCCGAGGAATTGCGCCTGGAGAGCGATCACATCGTGGTCAAACGCCAGTACGAAGACCGCTGCCATGTGATTAAAGCCAAACTCCCCTGCCTGGTTACGGCCCTGGCCGAGTTGAACAAGCCGCGCTACATGACGCCGGGCGGCATTTTCACGGCCTATGCCAAACCGATCCGGGTCTGGGGCCGGGCCGACCTGGACGTGGACGAGGCCGACATCGGCCTGAACGGCTCGCCCACCCGGGTGTTCAAGTCTTTCGACAAGCAGGCCAGGGGCACGGGCAGCAAGGTGGAAATGGACCCGCAGGCGGCGGCCGCCTGGCTGGTGGAACGGCTGCAAGAAAAGTTCATTCTGTAGGAGCTTGGAGTATGAGCAACATCAACGATTATAAAGGGGTGTTCGTCTTCGTCCAGCAAGTGGACGGAACGGCGGCCGGCGTAGCCTACGAACTGCTCGGCAAAGGACGCGAACTGGCCGGTAAACTGAACGCCGAGGTCACGGTCGTGCTGCCCGGCTACAAGGTGGGCGGCCTGGCTGCCGCCCTGGCCCGTTACGGGGCGGACCGGGTGATCCTGGTGGACGACCCGGCCCTGGAAACTTACATGACCGAACCCTACACCCGGGCTTTGACCGCCGTGGTGAACGAGTTCAAGCCCGGCATCCTGCTTTGCGGGGCCACGTCCATCGGGCGGGACCTGGCGCCGCGCGTTTCGGCCCGGGTGCGCACCGGGCTTACGGCCGACTGCACCGCTTTGGAAATTCAGGAAGAAACCGGCGATCTGCTGATGACCCGTCCGGCTTTCGGCGGCAATGTCATGGCCACCATTGTCTGCCGCGAGCGCCGGCCGCAGATGGCCACGGTACGCCCGGGCGTGATGCGGCGCCTGGAGCCGCGCGCGGGCGCCTCTTGCCCGGTGGTCGATTTCAAAGTGGCCGGGCTGGCCGAGGGCAGGAACGTAGAAATTTTGGAGATCAGCAAAAAAGTCTCCGCCAAGCTGGACATCCAGGAGGCCAAGGTGTTGGTGGCCGGCGGGCGCGGCTTGGGCGGACCGGAGAACTTCAGGCTTCTGGAAAAGCTGGCCGAGGTTCTGGGCGGCACGCTGGCCTCTTCCCGCGCCTGCGTGGACGCGGGCTGGTGCGACAAGGAACTGCAGGTGGGGCAGACCGGCAAGACGGTGCGGCCGAACCTGTATATCGCCTGCGGCATTTCCGGGGCCATCCAGCATTTGGCCGGCATGGAGGAAGCGGAGGTGATTATCGCCGTCAACAAAGACGCCGGAGCGCCCATTTTTGAAGTGGCCGACTACGGGGTGGTGGGCGACGTGCACAAGATTGTGCCGCAGTTTATCGAACAGATTAAAGCCGCGCAGGCGGCCAAGGAGCAACAAGACCCTTAATCCGCGCTTCCCTTATTCTACATAAGTTCACTATTCGCCAAAACATGCCAAAAAGGGCTTGAACAGCTCTCTTCCCTTGCTGTTTTTCCCGCTGAAGGCGGCCGCGGCTATGCATTTTCCGTCGCGGCTCATTCTGCCCAGAACCGTCCTGTTAATATCCATCCCGCCTGCATCAATGCCATATTCCTCAAAAACTTTTTTCAGAGGCGCAATGCCTTTTCCTTTGCGCCACAGGGAACAACTGACTCCGGTACCCAAAAGTATGGTGCCGCCATCGTCGCTTATGCCTTCAACGAATGTGAGCCGACTTTCGGAGCCGCTGTCCATAAAATGAATTTTTCCGTCTTTATCCCAATAAACCGAAAAATATATCTGATTTTCACTCGACATGTCGCCTGGCTGCAACACGGTAAGCCTGCCGGCAGCCACCGAGCCGTCATAGTTGATGGCATGCACGGCGGTTTTGTGTACCCTGCCGGCGTATTTCATTTTTCTGCCGCCGAACTCCGTACCCCCGGGGAATTCCGCCGGAATGCCGCCAAGCCCGAAATCCCGGAGTCTCGTGCCTTCCATGAGGTCAATCAGGTACTTTCCGTCATAGTCATCGCCTACAAGCACGGTCCTGCCGTCGCCCCCAAGGAACAAAGCGGCATCCTCATGATTGTCGCCGCCCGGGTACAGGTCTCCAACGTTGTAATACTCTTTGTCTTCAAGGTTCAGATATATGCCCCTGATCCTGACAAAGCGCCCGGTTGTGGGGTCGTCTTTGCTCCGCTCCTCCCATCCGAACGTGCTGTACCCCACCACACCGGAGCCGTCCGGGGTTACGCCGGATATCCGCGCGCCGCCGAAAAAGGCCAGGAAGGGCTCCGCATCCCCATTCCAAACTATCATAAAATCTATGGGGCCGCGTGAGTAGTCAAGCACGTGATCCTTATGACAGATGAGCCCGGCCACGACTTTTCCGTCATCGCTGACCTTCATGCCCCTGGCTTCAAAAAATTTGTCCGGCGGCCAGTCGCCTTCCGTTTTGGAAGGGAAGGGCAAAACCTTGTAGCCGTCTTTTTGGGTCCACACAAAAGCGTGG
>JAISDX010000121.1 GCA_031264465.1 Deltaproteobacteria bacterium
CGGCCGAGGAGGCTCTGCCTGGCCCGTTCGCGGTTGCCGGCCGTAAGGCGGCGCAACGGCCGGAGCAAAAGCGCGGCGAGCCGCACGGCCAGCCAAAGGGAAACCAGAAAAAGCAGGCCGCCCAGGCCGTAGCGCGGGAGGGGCGAAGCTAAAGCCGCTCCGCCGTCAGCCAGGGCAAGCAGACCGAAATATGAAACCAGCCAGCCGATCAGAGCGACCAGGGCGAACACGATGGTCAGCGGCAGGCCGTGCAGGCCCAGTTTGAGCAGCAGCCCGGCCAGGCCGCCGTGCAGGCCGTCAAGGCCGCCCGGCGTGTCCAAACCGTCGCCCGCCTCAAAACCATCTCCTGCGTCCAGGGCGCCGTCGGCCGCTCCATCCAATCCGTCCAACCCATCAAGGCCGTCCAGTCCTGCCGCGCCCCCGGCCTCCGGCGGCTTCAGGTCTATAAACCCCAGGCTGGCCACGAGCCAATAGAGCACGGCCACAAGCAAAAGCACGCTGTAAATGGATACTGGAAAGCTGGAAATCAGATCGAGAAATACATCCATGGTTTTATCCGGGCATTCCCGCTCCCTTCACCTGTATCAGGCGGAAAATCAGCCTATTATAAAACCATTCCCATGTAAACTTTCCGCAAGCGCCGGTAGCGCCCCAACTGGCGCGTTGCCCTAAAGGCCGTCCATTTGCAAAAGGCTGTCCAAGACCTTAAGATTAACGGAAAAAGCGTTCATGTCCCCGGCCCGGGCGGCCCGGCGCTTGTCCGCGAACGCTCCCTCCAGGCGTTGCAGAATGTCCAGGCTGCGCGCGGTGAGCGTGTTAAGTTCGTCGCCGCTTTCCCGCTGCGCGGCCAGGGCGGCCAGTTGGTCGGCAACGCCGCGCGCCCCGGCCAGGTAGCGCTCCAGAAAGCGCTTGACCGGGGGCAGGCTGGCCGGCTCTTTCTCAATGTGGGCGATCAGGGCCTGGGCGGAAGCGCCAATGGCCCGGAGCGGCGCCATCAGGTCGGCCGCGTCTTCCGGGGCGCGCAGGTCCGGGCCGTGCCCGGCCAGCGCCTTGGCCAGCCTTTGCCTGGCTTCGTCCAGGTCGGCCGCCTGCTGGCGCAGTTGCATGGTATCGGGCAGCACGGCCCGCAGCCGGGCGGAATTTTCCGGGGCGGCCAGCAGGGCTTCGCCCGGCAACGGCCCGCTCAGGTCGCGCAGGCAGTCTTCCAGCCGCTGGTAAAGGTAGTCCAGGTCGCGGCTCCAGGCCGCCCGGTCGCCGGCCGCTTCCAACTGGCGCAGGGTGGGCAGAAGGTTCTCCAGTTCCGCAAGCGCGCCTTCCAGCCGGGCCTGCACCGGGACCGGGGCGTCCACGGCTTCACCCAGGAGCCGGGCGAGGTCGTGCAGAAGCGGCAGGAGCGGCCGCGGCAAAGAGGTTTCCAGGCGCAGTTCGGCCACGGCCGCCGAAGCTTCGACCAGACGCTCCGGCAAAGATGGGCGGGCGGGCGGCTCGTCGCCGCAAAAGATTTTCTTCAAATTTTTCCAAAGAGCCATGGGCATCTCCTGACGCAAATACATGCGCCGCCCGCAAGCCGGCGTGGGCGCCGGGCTGTTTTGCGGGCCGCGCCACAGACTATACTTGAACCGGAAATATATAACAATACGCGGTACCTCTGCCAGGAACATTTGATGGTATCTTCGTTAACGCGGAAGGTCAGGCGCGGGAGGCTCTCGACGCGGCCAGCGGACGAAAAGGCAATTTGGAGAACCCCTATTGGTTATGCAGGTCCTGCTTGGTCCAGTGAAGTATCAGGAGCTTTTCCAACTCCGCCAGGTCATTTTCCCTGGCCAGTTTCAGGATATCTCCGTGTTCCCGGTTCACAACGGTCAGAAGCTCGAACAGCTTGTCGGTGTCCTTGCTGAAATACGTGGTCGTCAGGCATTGGTTCCGGATGTCGAAAATGACGTCCGGCAGGCTGTCATTGCCCGATTTCGCATAGTAGTAGGCGTGAAACTTGTCCGACAGCACGCAGTAATCGTGGTAGTTTCTCGAAGCGATCGCGAAGGCGATATCTTCGATAATCATGCCCATCCGTTGGTAGTCGGCGTCGTCCAGGTGGGGAATCGCCTTTTTTATCGCGTAATAATCGAGCTGGGCGACAATGGCGTTATATTCCAGCGAGGTCTTTTGGCTGATGTTTCTTACATAAAAACCTTTTCGCGGGACATTTTCCAAAATACCGTCGGAGGCCAGTTGAATGAGCGCTTCCCGCAGCGGAGTTCTGCTGGTGGAGAGCCTTTCCATAAATTCGGCTTCGCTTATCTTCTGCCCCAACGGCAGGCTCCCAAAGCGAATTTCATTTACAATGAAATCGTAAATCTGCTGGGGCAGAGTACGCAAGGTCATATGAACTTCCTCCGTATTAAGCGCTGGTTTCAGGGGAGCAAAAAGATCGTCAATCGGCGTTTCCCTAAAGATAAGTATCCGCCTTGGCCCAGTGGCTGACCAAAAGCGCTTCGAGTTCTTCCAGCCTGTTTTCCTTGGCCAGCTCCAGCATCCGCCGGTGCTCGAGGTTGTTTTCCCGGAGCAGCGCAAACAGTTTGCCCTTGTCCTGGCTGGAATAGGTGGTGAGCAGGCACTGGTTCCGGATGTCAAAGATGATGCCGGGCAGGCTGTTGTTGCCGGAGAGCTTGTAGTAACAGGTATGGAAGCTGTCCGCCAGCCTGTGGTAGGCGGGATGATCCTGGTTGGCGATGGCCGCGTCCAGGTCGTCAAGAATATCGCTCATCTTGCGGTAGTCTTTTTCTTTCAGGTGCGGGATGGCCAGCTTCAGAGCGTAAAAATCGAGCAGAGCGATAACCCGGTAATGTTCCCGCATGGTTTCGCTGCTCACCTGCCGCACAAAGAAGCCCTTGCGCGGGATATTTTCCAGAATACCAGCGGAGGCGAGCTGAATCAGGGCTTCGCGAATTGGCGTCCTGCTGGTGGGCAGCTTTTCCAGCAGTTCGTTTTCGTTGATCTTCTGGCCGAGCTGTATGTTGCCGACACGTATTTCTTCCACAATGAAAGCGTATATCTGTTGCGATAAAGAGCGTATGTTCATGTTTGCGTCCTGCGGTCAGGCCAATCGCCATTCCGACTGGCCGGCCGGAATAGCGACTCCTGAAAATATGGTCGCCTATATACCAGTTTTGCCCTGATGAAAAGGCCCGCGCCCACGACGGCTGCTGGTCGGAAAAGGCGCGCCGGCCGGCCTTGAACCGCTACAAGCGGGACTGGCAGAACTCGGCGAACACGGCGGCGCAGGCCGAGAACTTCCGCTCCCGCAGCACGGTAATGGCGCGGCTGGTGTGCAGGTCGCGCCCCTTCAGGGGCCGGCAGTGCATACCCTCAAACTCCGGCTCCTGCTTGTCCGGGCTTACGGTCACGGCCACCCCGGCCCCGTGCCGCGCCCACATCAGAGCCATGGCCCTGGAGGAACTTACGGACAGCACCCGGGCCTTGAAGCCGGCTTGCAGGCAAACTTCCTCCACCCGCCGCTGGAAGCCCCGACTCAGACAAATGGGCACCTCCTTGAGCGCCCGGATGGAAAGTTCGCCCTTTTGCGGCGGCAGCCAGGGGTTTTCCCGCTGGTAAACCGCCATCAGCCGTTCCTCGATGACGGAAACCGGCAACAGAAAAGACGGGATGCGGCCCGGCGTGCGGATAACCCCCACCTCGATCAGGCCGTTTTTCAGCATATCGACGAGCTGGTCCGAGCTGGCTTCGATGATCTCGAAAGTGACGTCCGGGTGGCTCAGGTGAAAGCCGCTCAACAATCCCGCTATTACCGGGTCCGGCGAGGCCGGGGTGAGCCCCAGCCAGAGCGTGCCGCGCTCGCCGGAGATATTGGCCTGAATTTCCTTGCGGGCCGCGTCTTCCAGGTTGCAGATGTCCCGCGCCCGGTCGTAAAAAATGCGTCCGGCGTCCGTCAACTCCAGGTGGCGGGAGCCGCGCACCACCAGTTGCGCCCCGTATTCCGCCTCAAAAGCCTTGAGCTGATTGCTCAGGGCCGGCTGGGCCACGTAGAGCGTTTTCGAGGCCGCCGAGAGCGTGCCGGCATCTATGATGGCCACAAAATTGCGATAATGCTCGAAATTCATCGTTTTTCCCCAGTTCCTCTTGGGTCTAATATATATCAATTCAATATATCAAACATCAAAAATTGATATTTTTATTATATGTTTTTCAGGTTTACCTTGCAAGCAAGGAGACGGAAATGAAGAAAGACAAGAATTTCAAGTTCAGGCTGGACGCCTCCCTGTGCAAGGGCTGCGGCATTTGTTCGGCTCTCTGCCCCACAGGCGCCCTCAGGTCCGACGCGGGCGGCCGGCCGGTGTTTGACGAAGCCGGCAACTGCGCGGGCTGCGCGCTGTGCGAACTGCGCTGCCCGGATTTTGCCGCCAGGCTTGAACAGAGCGCTTGCGGAGGCCTTGCATGAACACGCGATATAAAATTCTTACCGGCAACGAAGCCTGCGCTCTGGGGGCCCTGGACGCCGGCATGAGTTTCTTCGCCGGCTACCCGATTACGCCGGCCACGGAAATTGCCGAACTGGCTGCGGAACTCCTGCCCAGGCGTGGCGGCAAATATATGCAGATGGAAGACGAGTTGGCTTCGATCTCGGCCGTGATCGGGGCTTCCTTTGCCGGGGCCAAGGCCATGACCGCCACCAGCGGGCCGGGCTTTTCCCTGATGCAGGAAAACCTCAGCTACGGCATGCTCGCGGAAATCCCCTGCGTGGTTATTGACGTGATGCGCCAGGGCCCCTGCCAGGGAGTGGCCACGCTGCCGGCCCAGGGCGACCTCATGCAGGCGCGCTGGGGCACGCACGGCGACCACCCGGTTATCGCCCTGGCCCCCTGCTCCGTGGCCGAAGCCTATTTTGAAACCATCCGGGCTTTCAACCTGGCCGAACGCTTTCGTACCCCGGTGCTCGTCCTCAGCGACGCCGCCCTGGCCCACATGAGCGAAAAAGTCGGCCTGCCCGAGCCCGGCAGCCTGACCATAGTAAACCGCAAGCGCCCGCACTCGCCCAAGGACAAAAGCTTCAGGCCCTACGCCGACGACGGCAGCGGCATCGCGCCCCTGGCTTCCTTCGGCGACGGCTACCGCTGGTACGTGAGCGGCATCATCCATGACGAAACCGGCTTTCCGGCCACAGCCAGTCCCGAGGCCATAAGCGACAAAGTCAAGCACCTGCTCGGCAAAATCGAGAACAACCGGGCGGAAATCGAAGCCTGGGAGGAATACCGCGCCGAAGACGCCGAACTGCTGATCCTGGCCATCGGCCTGGTGGCCCGTTCGGCCAAGGCGGCCATCGACCAGGCCCGGCTGGAAGGAAAAAAAACGGGTTTGTTCCGCCCGATCACGCTCTGGCCTTTTCCGGAACGGCGCTTCGCCGAACTGGCGGACCCCTGCGGCAAGACTCTGGTGTGCGAAATGAACGAAGGGCAACTGGCCGGTCTGGCCGCCCAGCTTTCCCATGCCAAAATCATCCCCCTGAACCAGAACAACGGGCGGCTGATCACGGCCGAAACCATCCTGCAGGGCATCCGGGAGGCCTATTGACATGAGCGGGCACATCTTTGACAAATATCTGCGCCGGGAAAAGCTGCCGCATATGTGGTGCCCCGGCTGCGGCAACGGCATCGTCACCCAGGCGCTCCTGCGGGCCATCGAGGCCGCGGGCGCGGCACAGGACGAAGTGGTGATCGTCTCCGGCGTGGGCTGCTCCAGCCGGGCCAACGGCTATCTGGATTTTTGCGGCATCCACACCACGCACGGCCGGCCCATCGCCTTTGCCACCGGCGTGAAAATGGCGAGCCCCAGGCTCAAGGTCATCGTGATCACCGGCGACGGCGACTGCGCCTCCATCGGCGGCAACCACTTCATTCACGCGGCCCGGCGCAACATCGACCTGACCGTGGTGGTATACAACAACTCCAACTACGGCATGACCGGCGGACAGTATTCGCCCACCACCCCGCTCGGCTCGCTCAGCAAAACCTCGCCCCTGGGCAACATCGAGCCGCATTTCGACGTCTGCTCCCTGGCCGGGGCGGCCGGAGCCACCTATGTGGCCCGCTCCAGCACCTACCACGTGCAAGCCCTGATCCGGCAGCTTACCGCGGCCGTCAGGCACAACGGCTTCGCCGTGGTCGAGGCCATGTGCGACTGCCCGACTCTGTACGGCCGGCTGAACCGCCAGGGCGACGCCGCGGCCATGCTGCTGCGCTGGAAAGAAATATGCCTGCCCCGGGAAAAAGCGCGGAGCGCCAGCCCGGAGGAACTGGAGGGCAAAATTGTCATCGGCGAATTCGTGAATTCCGCCGAACGGCCGGAATACACGGCCAGCTACGATCAACTGATTCAACAAGCAAAAGCGCGGGAGGCGCGGGCATGAACGGCAATCATTATGAAATGCGCTTTGGCGGCTCGGGCGGCCAGGGCATGATGCTGCTGGGCGATATCCTGTCCCTGGCGGCCGGGTGCCTCGAAGGCAAGGAAATACTGCTTACCAAGTCCTACGGGCCGGAATCGCGCGGCGGCGCCTGCCGCTCCGAACTGGTTATCGACAGCTCTCCCATAAACTACCCGGCCGTGTTCCGGCCGGACTTCGTTCTGGCCATGACCCAACTGGCCTGTGACCAGTACCACCAGGACCTCGCCCCGGGCGGCGCCCTGCTTCTGGACGCCGACCTGGTGCCCCGGCCGCCGGCCGGCCAGCGCAACCTTTACCGCCTGCCCCTGACCCGCCTGGCCAGGGAAAGCACCGGCAAGGCCATTACCGCCAACATGCTGGCTCTGGGAGCCATTGCCGTGCTCGGGCGGGCCGCCGGAGTGGAGGCGGTGCGCCAGGCCGTCAGGGAACTTTTACCGGCCAGACTGCTGGATATCAACATGATCGCTTTCAACGCCGGCCTTCAGGCGGCGGAACAACTGCGCCCGGCCGGCGCGCCGGCGGAACGCGAGACAGCCCGGGTGCATGCCGCCTGAGCGGGAGACCAACCAATGAACATTCATGAATATCAGGCCAAGGAACTATTCCGGCAATACGGCATCCCGGTGCCGGACGGCCTTACGGCCGCAACGCCGGAAGAGGCGGAAAGCGCCGCCCTGCGCCTGGGCGGCCCGCTGGTCGTCAAAGCCCAGGTGCAGGCCGGCGGGCGCGGCCAAGCCGGCGGCGTAAAGCTGGTCCGGACCCCGCCGGAGGCCGGGAACGCGGCCGCCGCGCTGCTCGGGAGAGTACTGCGCACCAGACAGACCGGCGCGGCAGGCAAGCCCGTCCACCAGGTGCTGCTGGAAAAGGCCTTGGACATTAGCCACGAATATTACCTCAGCCTGAGCATCGACTCCGCCGCCGAACAGGTCGCGCTGGTGGCCTCGGGCGAAGGCGGCATGGACATTGAGGAAGTGGCCGCCGGCAGGCCGGAGCGCATTTGCCGGGTAAACATCGACCCGTTCATCGGGCTGCGCGCCTATCAGCTTCTGGAGCTGGCCGGGGCCATCGGCATCCCGCCGTCCCTGAAGCGGCAATTCACCTCTATTGGCCTGGCCCTGTACCGGCTGTTCACGGAAAAAGACTGCGCCATGCTGGAGATCAATCCCCTGGCCCTGGTCGAAAACGGCGAGGGGAAGCCCGCCCTGGTCGCCCTGGACGCCAAGGCCGGTTTTGACGCGGGCGCCCTGTTCCGCCAGCCGGATATCGCGGCCCTGCGCGACCGCGCCCAGGAACCGCCGCTGGAAGCCCGGGCTTTTGACGCCGGCCTGAACTACGTAAGCCTCAAGGGCAACATCGGCTGCCTGGTAATCGGGGCCGGCCTGGCCATGGCCACCATGGACGCCATCAAGCTCTTCGGCGGCGAGCCGGGCAACTTTCTGGACTGCGGCAGCAACTCAAAAACGGAAGACTCCAGGGAGGCCTTCGAGATCATCCTGGCCGAGCCGGGCATCGAGGGCATTCTGGTGAACGTTTTCGGCGGCATCACCCAGACCGACCTGGTGGCCGCCGGGGTGATTGAAGCCTTGCGGCGCCATCGGGAACAATTGCCGGTGGTGGTGCGGCTGGAAGGCACGGGCAGCGCCGAGGCCAACCGCCTGTTGCTGGATTCCGGCCTGAACGTGCAACTGGCCGGCTCGCTCACCGAGGGAGCGGAAATGATTATGAAACTGGTGGCAAGCCAGAAGGGCCGGAAAAGCCGGCCAGGAGCGATGCTATGAGCATTTTGGCGGACGAGAACACCAAGGTTGTTATACAGGGCATTACCGGCGCGCACGGGCTGAAACACACCCGCCTGATGCTGGATTTCGGGACCAAAATCGTGGCCGGGGTTACGCCGGGCAAGGGCGGCGGCGTTTGTTGCGGCCTGCCGGTGTTCGACACGGTGCGCGAGGCCGCCGGCGCCACCGGCGCCACCGCCTCGGTCATTTTCGTGCCGCCGGCCGGCGCGGCCGAGGCCATTCTGGAAGCGGCCGACGCCGGCCTGGCGCTGTGCGTCTGCATTACCGAGAACATTCCGGTGCAGGACATGCTCCGGGTCAAGCACTACCTGCGCGGCAAGAGCCTGCGCCTGGTCGGCCCCAACGGGCCCGGCCTGGTCACCGCTGGCGTAAACGGCAAGGGCTGCAAGCTCGGCATCATGCCCGGCGACATCCATCTGCCCGGCCACGTGGGCGTGGTCTCCCGCTCCGGCTCCCTCACCTACGAAACCATCAAGCAGCTCAGCCGGGCCGGCATCGGGCAGAGCAGTTCCGTGGGTATTGGCGGCGACCCGATCCGGGGTTTGAACTTCGTGGACGTGCTCGAAGCGTTCGAGGCCGACCCGGAGACTTACGCCCTGGTCCTGATTGGCGAAATCGGCGGCAACGGCGAGCAGGAGGCCGCCGCCTGGCTGCGCGAGCACTCCAGCAAGCCGGCCGTGGCCTTTATTGGCGGGCGCACCGCCCCTCCGGGCAAGCGCATGGGCCATGCCGGGGCGGTTATTGCCGGCGGCAAGGGCACGGCGGCGGAAAAGGTGGCGGCGCTTGCGGCCGGCGGCATTCCGGTGGCGGAAACTTCCGACCTGATCGGCGCGACCCTGGCGGGGCACTTGCAAAAACGCGGCCTTTATGCGAAATGTCTGGCCCGTTAAGGAGAGGGTAATGAGTATTTTTGAAGTGATCATGCTGATCTGTTTCGGGGCGGCCTGGCCGCTGAACATCTACAAATCGTACAAGACCAGATCCGCCACCGGCAAGAGCGTGTTCTTCCTGTTGGTGGTCAGCATCGGCTACGGGGCCGGGGTGGCGCACAAGCTTCTCCATAACAACGACATCGTGCTCTACCTGTACATCCTCAATCTCGCCATGGTGAGCATCGACGTGGCCCTCTACTACCGGAACAGGCGTCTGGACCGTATCAAGCAAGCGCAGGGGGCGAAACGGGAAACTCCGCTGAACGCCTTGAAGGCGGCCTGACGCTCCTCCAGGCCCCGGCCGGTTTTGGGTATGGCGCGGTAATCCATAAAAGAGCGCTCTTTTTATTCCATCCCTTCCCACCAGTGCGGGAAAGTTTGTTCCCGGTCGTCCAGGTACACCACCTCGCCGATTTTTGGCGTGAGCAGCCGGTAAGGACGCTCCAGGCTGGCCGTGGCGATGCGTTTGAACGGGTCGTCCCAGGGGTGGTTGGCAATGCTGAATTTGCCGGAGTGGGCGGGAAGCAGGGCTTTGCTCCCCAGCTCTTCCGCCGCCCGGGCCGTTTCTTCCGGCAGCATGTGGATATGGGGCCAAGCTTCATCGTACTGCCCGTTTTCCAGGATAACCAGATCAAAGCCGTCAAAGTTGCGCCCGGCTTCCGCGTAGTGCGGCCCGTAGCCGCTGTCGCCGCCGAACAGGATTCTTTTGCCGCCGCCCTCCACGGCAAAGCCGGCCCAGAGAGTTTTATTGCGCTTGATCAGCCGCCCGGAAAAATGCCGGGCCGGTACGGCGTGAAACCTGACCCCGGCTTCCGGCCCAACTCGCCGTACCAATCGGCTTCCAGAAGCTTTTCCTTGGCGTAACCCCAAGGCTCCAGATGCGCGCCCACGCCCAGGGGGCAGACCACCCGCCCCACCCGGGGCTCCAGCGCCACAACGCTGGGATAATCCAGGTGGTCCCAGTGGTCGTGGGTGATGATGAGGTAATCAATGTCCGGCATGTCTTCGGCGGTGTAGACGAGCGTGCCGTCAAAAGCCTTGTTGATGAAGGAAAAAGGCGAAGCGTAAGGGCTGAACACCGGGTCCACCAGAAAGCGCCGGCCGCCCAACTGCATATAAAAGGAAGAGTGGCCGAACCAGACCAGGAGGTTCCGATCCGGGTCCAGCGCCTTGAGCTCGGTCTTGACCGCCGGCACCGGCCCGGCCGGGGCCGGGCGCTCCTTGCTGCCGAAAATGGCCTTCAGGGTAACGGACAACGCGCCGTGTCCCTCGGCGAACATGGGCGTTTCAATCTGGTTTTGGAACTCGCCGTCTTGATAATTGGGCGAAGCTTCCACCCGTTCCAGGCGTTCCCCTTCCGGGTGCCGGCCGAATTTGGGCTGGTTGAAATAGGCACAGGCCCCCAGACCCAGGCCGATGAGGGTGACTACCAGAATGAGCAGCATTTTTTTGAGCCTTTTTTTCATGCTTCCACTTTTTGACTTATCCATAAACATTGTCAGAGGTTGTATCCAGACACGATCGAATCTATTTTTTGCCTAATCCTCTATCCTGACACAGTGCTTCGCCGCGTATGCCTGGACTTCCGCCCCGCCTTGGCGTATCGAAACTCTCATGCGCAACGCGCTCATCAAACTGCATATTTCCGTCATCCTGGCGGGTTTTACGGGTATTTTCGGCAAACTCGTCGCCCTGCCGGAAGTGCCCCTGGTCTGGTACCGCATGTTGCTGACGGTGGTTATGTTCGCGGCCTTCATGCTCTTCAGCGGCCGACTGCATAAAACGGACCCGAAAGAACTGGCGAAAATCGCCGGCAGCGGCGCGCTCCTGGGCCTGCACTGGATTTTCTTTTACGGCAGCATCAAGTACGCCAACGTGTCCGTGGGGGTGGTCTGTTTTGCCCTGACCGGCTTTTTTACCGCCCTGATCGAGCCCTTGGTCTACAAACGCCCTTTGTCCGCGCGCGAGCTGTGCTTCAGCGTGCTCACCCTGGCGGGCGTCGCCCTGATTTTCCATTTTGACACGCGCTACCGCCTGGGCATTGCCCTGGGAGTAATCTCGGCGGCGCTGGCGGCCGCTTTTACCGTGTACAACAAAATTCTGGGGCAGCGGCATGCCGCAAGCGTCATTTTGTTTTACCAGATGCTGGGCGGATTTTGTTTCGTCAGCCTGGTCATGCCGCTCAACTTCCTGCTGTTTCCGGCCGCGCCGGCCATACCCACGGCCATGGATTTCCTGTACCTCTTCCTGCTGTCCTCGCTGTGCACCATAGTCATGTTCCTGCTGGAGCTCCAGGCCCTGCAACACATTTCGGCCTTTACGGCGAGCCTCACCTTCAACCTTGAACCGGTGTACAGTATCGGTCTGGCCATGCTTATTTTCGGCGAGGCCGCCGAGCTCGGCCCGCCCTTTTACGCCGGCCTGGCGCTGATCTGTCTGTCCGTGGTCCTGCAAACGCTGCGCGCCCTGCAGCAACGGCCGGCTTTCCTGAAACCGTAAAAACTATTCGGGCGCGGCTCCGGCCGATCTATAAGCTGTTGACCTTATTCCGAACTTGTCATATTTGAAGGTACTGGAGCGTATTCAGCGTAATTTTCGCGTCGTGTGCCGCCAGTTTTTGGCGTTGACGGAGGGAGAGACGCCAGACCTGCCTTCCCGGATTCGATACCCGGCCGCGCCCGGGACTTCACCTGATTCTTCCGATTTTCCCTCTTCTTGTTGCTTCGCCGGCCAACCAGACGGAGCCGGCCCGCGTTTACGCCTTTGTTTCACAAATCGCCACGAAAGGGGTTGCCCATGAAAAGCGCCGTAGCCGTCACCCAGGAACTGGACGATGCCGCCCTGGCCGCGCGGGAGCTTGCCGCCGCCATTACCGAAAAACCGCCCCGGGGGAAACATTCGCTGGGCCTTCTCTTTTGCGACGCCGACCTGGACGGCGCGGCCGTGACCGGCGAGCTCAAGGCCCTGCTCGGCATGGAAATAGCCGGCATGACCACTCTCGCCGAATTCGCGCCGGCGGGGCGGCTGGAACTCTCGGCCGTGCTGGCGGTCCTTGGCGGCGACGACTGCCGCTTTAGCGTTGCCGCCTCGGAAGAGCTGCGCTCCGGCGGCCACGAGCGGAAAATTACCGAAGTTTATCAAAAAATCCTGCCCGCCGCCCCGGACAACGGCCTGATCATGGCCTTTTGCCCCAGCGGCATGCCCTTTGCCGGCGACTCCTACGCCGACTTGCTCTCAAGCCTGGCCCCGGCCGTCCCGCTCCTGGGCGGAGCGGCTTCGGATGATTACGACTACGGGCGGGCGCGGGTGTTTTTGTCCGGCCGGGAATACAAAGACGCCCTGGTGGCCGTGGGCATTTTCGGGGTGCAGCCGGTGTTTGCCATGCGCCACGTCACCTCCCGCTTTGCCGAACGCATCCGCCGCGTTACCCGGGCCGAAGGCAACGTGGTCTACCAGGTGGGGGACGAATCTTTTGCGGACTACCTGGCCGGCTTCGGCCTGGATACGGACGTGCCCGACCCCCTGCTGGCCTTCACTTCCTACCCGATGATGCTTACCCGCAACGAGAGCGAGGAACAGCCGCTCATGCGGCATATCGCCAGCCTCAACCGCACGGACGGCTCCGGGGTGTTCCTGGGCAACGTGCCGATGGGCGCGCAGGCCAACATCTGCATGATCAGCAAGGAGAATCTGGCCGAGGCCTGCCGCGAATCCATGCGTTCGCTCCTTAAGGCCGCGCGCGGGCAGGCTGAAAAAACCGGCTACGAATATTCGACCATTTTCTGTATTTCCTGCTGCGGCCGGGCCATCATTCTGGGGCGGGACGCCGACGCCGAAGGGCGCATTTTGACGGAAATGCTGCCCGCGGGCATAAGCCTGGCCGGGGCCTACTGCCTGGGCGAGCTCTGCCCCGCGCACTGGGAGGGCGGCAAGGTTTCCAACCGCTTTCATAACTGCTCCATAACTTTCTGTATGCTGTAATGCCGTACCGCACCGCGCAAGGAGTGGATGTGGCCCTTAACCCGGATCAAGACGCGCCCCAGGGCAACGAAGGCGAACGCGACTGGAAAGGCGAATACGCCCGCCTGGAGCGCAAGCTCAAGAAGCTGGAGCGCGACTTCAGCGCCCTTTCCATGCTGCACGAGCAGACCGAACGGCTGCGCGACTCCAACGAGGCGGCCAGGGAACTTTCGAACTTTTACAACCGCCTGCTGCTCAAATACATGCCCGGCCTCACCCTGATGCTCGACCGCGACCTGAATTTCGTCCTGGGGAGCGAGCAGGCCGTGCTCTTGCTCGGCCACCGCGACATGCGCGAACTGGTGGGCCTGCCCTTCCGCCGGCTTTTTGCCGAAGTGATGCGGGAAGACTGGATTGACGACACGGAAAAGCACTGCTTTGAGGTAATGCAACTGCGCCTGCCCATGAGCTATTCGGAAAAAGCCTGCCTGCGCGACGGCCGGGAGCTGTTTTTCCAGGTGAACCTGTGCATGGCCGTGGAAGAGGACGGTGAAAGCCAGGGCGTAATCGTGGTCATGAACGACATCAGCGAACTGGTTCAGGCGCGGGAGGCGGCCGAATGCGCCAACCGGGCCAAAGGCTTTTTCCTGGCCAACATGAGCCACGAAATGCGCACCCCCCTGAACGCGGTCATCGGCATGGCCTCCATCGGCAAGGCCGCGCCGGCGGAGGAGCGCAAGGACTACTGCTTCGGAAAAATCGAAACCGCCTCGCGCCACCTGCTGGGGGTAATCAACGACGTTCTGGACATTTCCAAAATCGAGGCGGAAAAGTTTGAACTTTCCCCGGTGAACTTCGGCTTTGAAAAACTGCTGCAGGACATAACCGGCATCCTGGCCTTCCGGGCCGAAGAAAAAGAGCAGGATTTCACGGTCTTCCTGGACCCGAACATTCCAAGCTCCCTCCTGGGCGACGACCAGCGCCTGTCCCAGGTGATTGCCAATCTGACCTCCAACGCCGTGAAATTCACGCCGGAGCGCGGCAAGGTGCGCCTGGAAGCCCGGCTTTTGCAGGAGGAAAACGGCCTATGCACCATCCAGTTTGAAGTGGCGGACACGGGCATCGGCATCAGCGGGGAACAGCAGGCCTGTCTTTTCTCGCCCTTTTCCCAGGCCGACAGCAGCACGTCGCGCAAGTTCGGCGGCACCGGGCTGGGCCTGGTCATTTCCAAGCGCATTGTGGAACTGATGGGCGGGCGGATTTGGCTCAAGTCCGAACTGGGCAAAGGCACCAGCTTTTTCTTCACGGTCCAGGTCTGGCGGGGAGAAAACTCTCCCGGCGGTTTGCGCCTGCCCGCCCCGGCGGCGACGGACGAAACCGCCGCCGACAACTACAGGGGCCGCGCCATTCTCCTGGCCGAAGACGTGGAGATAAACCGGGAAATAGCCCTGGCCCTGCTCGAACCCACCGAGCTTGTGATGGACTGCGCCGTGAACGGGGCCGAAGCGCTCAGGATGTTCAAAGAAGCGCCCGGCAAATATTCCCTCATTTTCATGGACGTGCAGATGCCGGAAATGGACGGCCTGGAAGCCACCCGACAAATCCGCGCCCTGGATGCGCCCGAGGCGAAAACCATTCCCATTGTCGCCATGACCGCCAACGTCTTTCAGGAAGACGTCGAGCGCTGCCTCCAGGCCGGCATGAACGCGCATATCGGCAAACCCCTGGAAATCGGGCTGGTGCTGCAAAAGCTGCGCGAATACTGCGGGGCGCGTACAGCCTGAACTTTGGGCTAAAATCTATTGATGACGCTCTCGGCCTGGATGACTTCCTGAGTGCTGGCGGATATCTCGCTGACGTCGGCGTGCGATTGCGTGATGGCGCCACCGATGGTGACCACTATGTCCGAGATGCTGCCCAGGGCGGTTTTGGCATTCGCCGAGGCTTTGGCGATTTTTCCCGTGGCTTTCTGGGTGTCGCCCGCAAGGGTGCGGATGGCCTCGGCCACAACCGCGAAGGACCGCCCGTGCTCCCTGGCCCGCGCGGCTTCAATGGAGGCGTTCAGGGAGATCATGTGGATGTTGGAGGCGATCTTGTCGATATCCTTGGTCATGACGTCGTAAACGCCGATCAGTTCGTTCACTTCGGCCACGTTGCGCGCGAGTTCGTCCGAAAGTTCCTTGATACTGGCGATGTCGCTCTCAAGCGACTGAATGGCCCCCGTGGTGTGCGACCGCCAGTTGACCACCGCGGAATGCTCGGTCTGCATGTCCTCATGGGCCTTCTGGATGCAATTGTCGGCCGTGTTCACGTGTTTGGCGATCTTGATCGCCATGTCGCGGCAGGTGTGCGAGCCGCACGCGCCGCAGTTGAATATCCGGGAGGCCTCGTCCTGCTTGCCGAGCTGGAGAAAGGCCCGCTCGATGTCGGCCTCCGTGACCGGAATGGCCTGTGCGGGCTTCGGGGAGTAGCGGCGGAGAAAATCCTCAAGCCGCAGGGTCTTGTCGTATTCGGCGTACAGCTCCTCGAAGTACGGGCGTTCGCGGCCCGCTTGCGCGGCCTTGCGGGCCTTGTCCATGGCGGTATTGACCGCAAAGGGGCTCTTGGCGTGACGGCAGCCCGTGCCGAGGTTGCACCCCTCGGGGCAGTTGAGCACATCGAAAATAGCGGGGCGGTTGGCCTTGTCTTCCCTGCCGAAGGCGTCCAGGGCGTTGTAGACCAGGCCTTGCCCCTCGCTCCGGTCAATGCGCAGTTCCTTGCCGAGCATGAACTCGACGTTTTCCTTCAGCCCACCGGGCATGGAGTACACGGAGCCGAGCGCGGAATCGATATGGTCGTACCCGCTCCCCTGCAGGGGCAGTTTAAGTTGGTGCTTTTGTATATATTCCGCGAGCTTGACAAAGGTGATATTGTAGGAAACCAGCCGCCCGGTTTCCTCGAATTCGTTGGCCTTGGCGATGCAGGGCGAAATGGCGGCGATTCTGTCGTTGATGCGCTGATATTTGCGCATGTAGATGGCGGTGCACAGCATCGGGGAGTGCACCGGCGAGAGATAGGGAAGTAGCGCGTTGTTGTGCAGCAGAATATAGTCGACGATGGCGGGACAGGGCTGGGTGATGAGCGATGCCGGGTGGTTTTTCTGGATATACCGGATATGGGCCCAAGTACAGATATCCGCGCCAAGGGAAACGTCGTAGATTTTGTTCACGCCCATCTGGCGCAGGAGGGCCAGCGTCTGGCTCCACTGATCCAGGCTGGCGCGGCTCGCCGGGGCGTATAAGAGCGAGATGGCCGTACCCTTCTTCAGGTCCGCGAAGAAGCGTTCCGTGTCGTCCACAAAGGAACGCGACTCATGGAGGCAGACGGACAAACACGCTCCGCAGGCGATGCACTTGTCGCTGTCAACGCGTACCTTGGTCACGCCGTTCTCAATATACGAGATGTTGGCCTCTTCCACGGGGCAATGGCGAATACAGCGGTTACACCCCACGCACTTTTCCAGATCGTTCGTTATCAGCCTGCGCATGCGTAAAAGCCTCGGTTAGAGGTTTGAGAGTATTGCAAGTAAAACGGAAGGGTTGGATCAGCAATGCCAGAAAACCTACACCACAAGCCACGCAAGAGCTTTAACTATTTGAGTGAAAAACAAAAGTCAATAACTTGATGCAGCCGTTCCAATTTTAGAGAGCAAATCAACTTTGAAAACCGGAAGTGCGAGCTTACAGTTTGTATGGAGCCGGCGAGCTCACGCTTCCGGCAAGGTCACATGAAACTCGGTCAAGCCAGATGCTGAGGTGGCGACAATGTTCCCGCCATGCGCCTGAATAATGGAACGGGTGATGGCCAAACCCAGGCCGACGCCGTCGGAAGAACGCTGTCTTGCGCTGTCCATTCTGTAAAATCTGTCGAACAAGCGCGGCAGATGCTCTGGGGCGATGGTTTCACCCCGGCTGGAAACCGTCAGGCCGATGCATCCCCGCGCGGCATGTTCCAGCCTGACCTGCACGGCGGTATTCCTGAAACTGTGCGTGACCGCGTTGGTAATCAGATTGCCCAGCGCCCGGCGGAGCATGAGCTTGTCGCCGCGCAGGGAGGCTTGTCCATCCAGGATGAAGGTTATGCCCCGATCTTCGGCAAAGGCCTCATAAAATTCAAATAAAGCACATAGTTCTTGATCCAGAGCCATCAGTTCCTTATGCGGCAAGACCAGCGCGTTGCCGGATTTCGCCAGGAACAGCATATCGTTGATCATGCGGGCAAGCCGATCCAATTCCTCAATATTCGATTGCAATACAGTGTTGTACTCTTCAAGCGTCCGGCTGTGCATGAGGGCGACTTGGGTCTGAATCTTCATGGTGCTGATGGGCGTGCGCAGTTCATGCGCCAAATCCGATGAAAAATCGAATAACCGGCGAAAGGAATCTTCAAGACGCGCCAGCATTGTATTTAACGATGTCGCCAATTCTTTTAATTCATAAGGCAGGTGTCCAACATCCAGACGAGTATCCAATTTTTCCGATGATACTTCCGAGGTTTTGGCGATGATCCGGTGTAATGGCGCCAGGGAAAACCGGGTAATTATCCAGCCGAATATGATCAGGCAACCTATCGATATAGCTATGGCAATTAATAATGTGCGCTGAAAAAACACCATAAATGCGTCATGGTGCTGTATTTTTAACCCAAGAATTATATTCATATTTTTCAAGTCATTGAGTGGCGCTGCAATGGTGCCGCGCAGCCCGCGATACATATTCGCGCCATTTTCCCAATGCAGGAGCCGGCTGTTGTGCGCCAGCAGATCAGGGATATTCCGCTGCCGCATATCCTCTGTACCGTATATAATATTATTGTTATCATCAAAGATAGCTACCGTTATTTCATGATCGCGAATTACTTTTTCCAATTCAATTTTTATATCAGCATCTTTGTCAATATTTTTTAATTCATTATTTATTCTTGCAATATGATTATTGATCAGATCCAAATCAATTTCTATAAAATGTTGCTCAATTAATTTTGAAATAATTATTCCAAGTAAA
>JAISDX010000169.1 GCA_031264465.1 Deltaproteobacteria bacterium
GCCTGGCCGGCGTTGCGCGCCACTTCCAGCACCGTGGAATTCATTTCCGTCATGGCGGAGGCGGTCGATTCCACCCGCGTCCGTTGCACTTCCGCGCCACGGGAAACTTCCTCCACCTGGGCGGCGAGTTCTTCCGAGGCGGCGGCCACGCGGCTGGAAATTTCCGAAGCCTCGCCCGCCACCTGCAAAATGGTCCGCTGCTGGGTTTTTATGGCGGTCAGGTCGGTGATCAACTGCAGGATGGAGGCCAGCTTCCCTTCGCCGTCCAGCATGGGAATGGCCGTGTAGCTCACGTCCAGGTCCTTGCCGGCGATGTGGGCCCTGGTTTCGGCGCTGGCGGGATGCCGGGCTGAGGCCGCCTGTTTCAGGGCGTCGGTGGAAGTGCCGTCGTCATCGAAGTTGAACATCTGCTTGGAGCTTTTGCCCTGGTAGTCGGAACCGGCCACGGCCTTGCCCGCGGCGTTGACGTATTCGATTCTGGCGTCCTTGTTCAGCATGACCACCGGGGAGGGGATGTTGTCGATGACAGTGGTCAGGCGGGAGAGAATGGAGTTGGTGCCGTTGACCAGCGTGGCGAACCCCCCGGTGTATCGGCCGGGGTCGATGCGCAACGTAAGCGCCCCGCCGGCCATTTTCTTTTCCAGCTCCAGGTAGTCGCTCAGAATATCTTTCAGGGTCGCCGGAATTTTGAGCACGGCCGCCACCACGCGCCCGATTTCCCCTTTTTCCCTGATGGTGGCATGGCGATCGAACTCGCCGTTCGCGACGGCGCCGCAGAAAGCGGAGATTTTGTTCAGGATCGAAATCAGGCTGAAAATGATGCAGCAGGCGGCCAGAGCGCCCAGAAGCAGTCCGCCGAGCGAAGCGATGAGCATGACGGTCTGGGCGGAGGAGTTGGAGGCGAAAACGTCCTTTTCCGTCTGGTCCTGATCCGCGTCGGCCTGCTGGCTGGCCGCATTGAGAGCGCTCTCCAGTTCGGTATCCCAGGTATAGGCCTTCGCCAGAATCTCCTCGGCCTGCAGTACCCCGTTCCTGTGTTTTTGGTAGGTACGGACGATTTCGTCAAACTCGTTCTGGTAAGCGGCAAAGGCGCGTTTGCCCGCGTCCGTTATGAGAGCGGAGCGGAAGCGCTCGTTCAGGGGGGCGGCCTTCTCCAGCAAAGCGTCGATCTCGGTCGCGCGTTCCCGGGTCGCGGTCTGCCGGAAAAGGGCCAGGGACTTGTCCAGGCTGACCAGCATGCGCCAGACATCGTTCACTTGGCCGAGAATGGCGCTGTTGTTCACCCGTAGCGCCATATCGCCGACATCGCCGAGCGCTTTTTCCGCGGCTGTGAAATTCGGGCCGATGACCTGCTGGTAGTCGGCATACCACGGAACCAGACTGCTTTTCATCTGTTGGAGCGCTTTGATATATTCTTCCAGGCGCGCCTTCACTTTTCCCAAGGCTTCCTTGCCGGCCGGCGTGACGAGCGTGGGCAGCGCCTCTTCAACGCTCCGCAGCGTGTTTTCCTGGGCGGCCAGGGAGGCGTCCATGTCCTTGCCGTCGGACAGGCGCATGAATTTTTCCAGATAATAGGCGGATTCCTGGATGAATCCGACGCTGTCGCTCAGGGCCGTGTTCTGGGTAGAGATCCGGCTGAATTCGGAAATCTGGACCGAGGCGTTGTTCAGGCCCCGGTAGCCGAAGAACGAAACCACGGCCAGGATGACAAACATGAAAGTAAAACCGGTTATGATTTTCAACTTGGTGGTCATTACTGCTCCCTCGCAATAAAGAATGTCCGCGCGGACAGAACAATCCCCCCTGAACCGCCATTTTTTTGCGCAAAAAGGCTACGGGGAATAGCTGGTTAAAACACCAGCTTTAATCAATAAAATATTCACTCTTTCTGATTGGTTGTCAATGCGCTTGATGATTTTTTTCAATAATTTTCGCCGGGGCCAACCCGGGCTACGCCCGGGCGGAGCCTGACGCGGCCATAATCGGACCGCGCGGAGATAAATTATATCGCCCTTGACAAGCCGCCGCGCTTCAGCTTACACCACCCAAATGAACAACCGCGTAAAACTCCTTTCCGCCAACTGGCGGCGGCTCTGGTAAACAGAGCCGTGGTTTTTTGTGCGTAATCCCCAGCCGGCTTCCGGCAACAGCCAACCAACCGCGGCAGTGCAAACTGACGCGGTTTTTTTGCCTTCAGCTTCACTGTCGCACAACCGGGCCAACAGCCCAAAGCAAGGTGAAGAAAATGCTTAACGAAACCTCCCGCCCCGCGACTGAAACCGAAAAGGCCACACCGGCCGGTCCCGCCGCATTTTCCGGCCACTTCGGCCGCTTTGGCGGTAGCCATGTGCCGCCGGAACTGGCCGCGACCGTCGCGGCCATTGCCGCCGCCTACGAACGCTACAAGGACGAGGCCGGCTTCCGGGCCGAGTTCGACTGCTACCTGACGCACTGGGTGGGGCGGGAAACGCCCCTTTTCCACGCCGCCAACCTGAGCCGGGAGCTGGGCGGAGCTAAAATATACCTCAAGCGCGAAGACCTGAACCACCTGGGCGCGCACAAGGTCAACAACACCATCGGCCAGGCTCTTTTGGCGAAGCGCATGGGTAAAACCCGGATTATCGCCGAAACCGGGGCCGGGCAGCACGGCGTGGCCACGGCCGCGGCCGCCGCCCTGCTCGGGCTGGAATGCACGGTGTACATGGGCGCGCTGGACGTGGACCGCCAGCGCCTGAACGTCGAGCGCATGCGCATGCTGGGTTCGGCAGTGGTTTCCGTCACTTCTGGCGGGGCCGGACTCAAGGAGGCGGTGGACGAAGCCCTGCGGGTATGGATGGCGGACCCGGATATTTTTTACGTCATCGGCTCGGTGGTGGGGCCGCACCCCTACCCCGTGATGGTGCGCGACTTCCAGTCGGTCATCGGCCGGGAAGCCCGCCGCCAGATTCTGGCGGCCGAAGGGCGGCTGCCAGATTACTGCCTGGCCTGCGTGGGCGGCGGCTCCAACGCCATGGGTCTGTTCCACCCCTTTATGGAAGACAGCGAAGTCAAGCTGATGGGCGTGGAACCGGGCGGGCGCGGCGCCGGCTTGGGCGAGCACGCGGCCAGCCTGACGCACGGCGCCCCCGGCCTGCTGCACGGCTCGTTTTCCTACCTGCTGCGGGACGCAGCGGGTGAAGTGGCGCCGGTACATTCCATTTCCGCCGGGCTGGACTATCCGGGCGTGGGGCCGGAGCACAGCTTCCTCAAGGAAAGCGGCCGGGCCGAGTATGTGACGATTTCCGACGCCGAGGCTCTGGCCGCCTTCCGCCTGCTCTGCCGCAGCGAGGGCATCATTCCGGCCCTGGAGTCGTCGCACGCCCTGGCCCAGGCCGTGAAGCTGTCCCCCGGCCTGCCCGGCGACAATATTATCCTGATCGGCCTGTCCGGCCGAGGCGACAAAGACATGGCCCAAATTACGGCAATGCAGGCCTGAAAAACCTCAACGCCCCTCCATACCCCTCAATACTTCTTTGTTGTGCGGGGTATGGAGGGGCGTCCGGTTTTATCGATTATTTGCGTATGGCTCTAAGGCCGTTGGCCACTACCAGAAGAGCCGTGCCCACGTCGGCGAACACGGCCATCCACATGGTGGCCAGACCCATGAAAGTGAGGGCGAAGAACAGCGCCTTTACGCCCAGGGCCAGGCTGATGTTCTGTGCCAGGATGGCGTAGGTGGACCTGGAGAGCTTGATAAAACGCGGGATCTTGCGCAGGTCGTCGTCCATGAGGGCCACGTCGGCGGTTTCTATGGCCGTATCGGTGCCGCCCCCGGCCATGGCGAAACCGATATGGGCCCTGGCCAGGGCCGGGGCGTCGTTGATGCCGTCGCCCGCCATGCCCACCTTGCCGCCCCGGCTTGAGAGCGCTTCCTCAAGCTCTTCAATCACCCGCAGCTTGTCCCCGGGCAGCAGGTTTCCCTTGCAGACGTCCACGCCCACCTGCTCGGCAATGGCCCGGGCGGTGTGCTCGTTGTCGCCGGTGAGCAGCATGGTCTTGACGCCGAGCCGCTTGAGCTCGCGCACGGCCTCAAAACTGGTTTCCCGCAGGGTGTCGGCCACGGCGAACAGCCCTTGCACGCCGCTTTCACCCAGCAGGGCCACCACGGTCTTGCCGGTCTTCTCCAGCTCGAATAGCCGTTTTTCCAATGCGGGCGAGCTTTTGCCCAGCTCTTCCACCAGACGGTGGTTGCCCAGGCGCCACTTTTGCCCGCCAATTACCCCGCTCACGCCCCGGCCGGGAATGGCGGCGAAATCGTCAACATACAGCAGGGGCACGCCTTGCTCCAGGGCGCTTTCGGCCAGGGCCCGGGAAACCGGGTGGTCGGAGCGGGCGGCCAGGCTGGCGGCCAGGCTGGCG
Organism: Deltaproteobacteria bacterium; assembly: GCA_031264465.1. GTDB lineage: Bacteria > Desulfobacterota > Desulfovibrionia > Desulfovibrionales > Desulfovibrionaceae > WRHT01. Next base: position 4,399 of record JAISDX010000169.1, read on the forward strand.
GTTCTGGAGGCGCCCGCCCCGCCCTGGCCCCCAAGCTCGACAAAATCGGTCTGGCGGGGCTTGCCGTGGGTGAGGGTGCCGGTCTTGTCCAGGGCCAGCCACTTGAGCAATCGCCCCTGCTCCAGGAACATGCCTCCCTTGACCAGAATGCCGTGACGGGTGGCCGCGGCCAAGCCGCTGACCAGGCTGACCGGAGTGGAAATGACCAGGGCGCAGGGGCAGCCGATGACCAGAACGACCAGGGCGGTATAGACGGAGGCGGCCCAGGCCCCGCCCAGGAACAGCGGCTGAATGAGCGCCACCAGAAGGGCGGTGAGGAACACGGCCGGGGTGTAGTACCTGGCGAACCGGTCGACAAGGCGCTGCATGGGGGCGCGGCTCCCCTGGGCCTCTTCCACGGCGTGGATGATGCGGGCCAGGGTGGAGTCGTTGGCGCCGGCCGTCACCGCAAACTCAAAAGAGCCGGCTTCGTTGATGGTGCCGGCGTAGACGGTATCGCCGGCGTTTTTCTCCACCGGCAGGCTTTCGCCGGTGATTGGGGCCTGATTGACGGCGGATTGCCCCTGGATGATTACGCCGTCCAGGGCGACCTTTTCGCCCGGCTTTACCCGCACCCGGCTGCCCACGGCGATTTCGCGCACGTCCGTTTCCACCCAGGCGCCGTCCGCTCCCAATAGCGTGGCCCGCTCGGGCGCCAGGGCCAGCAGGTCTTTGATGGCGTCGCGGGCCCGGTCCAGGGCCTTGGCCTCGATGGCTTCGGACAGGTTGAAGAGCACCATGACCATGGCCGCTTCCGGGTACTGGCCGATGATTACCGCGCCGGTCACGGCCACGGACATGAGCGCGTTGATGTTCAGGTTGAAGTTTTTAACGGACAGCCAGCCCTTTTTGTAAGTGCCGAGCCCGGCAAAGGCGATGGCCAGCAGGGCGAAGGCCAGGGGGAGCCAGGCGGCGGCTTCCAGGCCGAAGGGACGGACGCTCCATGCGCGTATCAGTTCAACGGCCTCGGAAAAAGCCGCGAACAGGCCGGCCGCGGCCAGCCTGGCCCAGGGGATTTTCGACGCGGGAACGGGCGCGGCCTTGGCGCCCGGTAGCGCTTCGGGCGTCATGCCGATGGACTTCAGGGCCGCGACAATGGGCCCGCTGGCGGGCAGTTCGTGATCCACGGTGAGCAGGCGCTGCATCAGGTTGAATTCCAGGTTCACAATGCCCGGCAGGCCGCCCAGTTTTTTGCGGATCAGCGCCTCTTCCATGGGGCAATCCATATTTATGATCCGGTAGATGGCGCGGCGGCCGGAAGCTTTGCCCGCCGTTACCGGGTCCGCCAAAACGGCCGCTTCCGGGGCGGCGGGGCTGTGCCCGCAACAAGCGCCTGGGG
>JAISDX010000012.1 GCA_031264465.1 Deltaproteobacteria bacterium
ACAAGGCAAAGCAAAAATTATCCAGTTCCCCCGCTCACTGTAAACTGAAGGCGCTATGTGTTAGCCCGGTGTTAGCCTGTAAAGAAAAAGGGTTTTGTGAGATTTCACAAAACCCTTGAATTTTCTGGCTCCCCGGCACGGGATTGAACCGCGGACCTAGTGATTAACAGTCACCCGCTCTGCCAGCTGAGCTACCGGGGAATGAACTCGCCTTGGCGACGAGAAGAAGCTATTACTCATATTCCGGTACTTCGTCAACATAAAATTTGCCGGGGGCGCAAATTTTAGATTTTTCCCAAAATTTTCACTCGATTGCCCCAGTTTCTTCGATTCAATTTCTTGACGCGGAAGCGCATTTGGACTACTGCTACTTGATTGTGACCAGTTAGTTTCTATTTCATCAATCTTGGCCTTGGCCCGGAGAAAAGCCTTGCAAGAGAACAAAAAAGTCCCCAGCAAAATCAAGCTGTCCGTCAAGTCGGAGCATACCGAATATTTCATGCCCATGCTTGAGGCCCTGCAGGAGCAGGGAGAGCTTAACGAAGTGGTCAAGGGCCGCGTGGGCAAAGCCCTGGAGCTCATGAACGAGGGTAAGAACCCCTACGCCAACGGCTTTCGCAAAAACGCCGACGCGGCGGATGTTACGGCCAAGTACGGCGACTACGACGAAGCGGCCCTGGACAAGCTGGAAACGCAACACGAAAGCTTCAGCCTGGCCGGGCGCGTCATCAGCATCCGCTCCTTCGGCAAAGTGGCCTTTTTCGTGCTTCAGGACGGCAGCGGGCGCATGCAGTGCTACATTTCCCGCGAAGATCTGGACGAGCAAAGCTTCGCCGGCTTCAAAAAAGCCGACATGGGCGATATTGCGGGCGTTTCCGGCGTGCTCTTCCGCACCAAGACCGGCGAACTTACTCTCAAGTGCCTGAGCTTTCAACTGCTGACCAAGTCCATCCGCCCGCTGCCCGACAAGTGGCACGGTCTGAAAGACCAGGAGCAGCGCTACCGCCGCCGTTACGTCGACCTGACGGTCAACCCCGAGGCGCGCGGCGTTTTTGCAAAGCGCATCGCCATTATCAAACGCTTCCGCTCGCTCATGGAAGAAGCCGGCTTTCTGGAAGTGGAAACCCCCATTCTCCAACCCATTCCCGGCGGGGCCACGGCCAAGCCCTTTGTCACCTTCCACAACGCCCTGGACATGGAGCTCTATTTGCGCATCGCGCCCGAGCTCTACCTGAAGCGCCTTCTGGTGGGCGGCTTCGAGCGGGTGTTCGAAGTTAACCGCAACTTCCGCAACGAGGGCATTTCCACCCGGCACAACCCGGAATTCACCATGTGTGAATTTTACTGGGCCTACGCCACTTTTGAAGACCTGATGGACCTCACCGAGCACATCGTCTCCACCTTGGCCCGGGAAATTTGCGGCAGCACCAAAATCACCTACCAGGGCATGGACGTGGATCTTGCCAAGGGCGCCTGGGTGCGCATGCCCTTTTTCGAGTCCTTAAGCAAAATCGGCGGCCACGGCCCGGCAATGTATAACAACCCGGCCCGCATGGCCGAATATATCAAGAAGCGCGGCGAAAAGGCCGTGGATAACGAAACCATCGGCAAGCTTCAGGCCAAGCTGTTTGACCTGGACGTGGAGCCCAAGCTCATTCAGCCGCACTTCATCTATCACTACCCCACGGACATTTCGCCCCTTTCCCGGCGCAACTCCCAGAACCCGGACATTACCGACCGCTTCGAGCTGTTCATCACCGGGCGCGAAATGGCCAACGCCTTTTCCGAGCTCAACGACCCGGCCGACCAGCGCCAGCGCTTCATGGACCAGGTGGCGGAAAAAGAAGCCGGCGACGAGGAAGCCCACTACATGGACGAGGACTACCTGCGCGCCCTGGAATACGGCATGCCCCCGGCGGCCGGCGAAGGCGTGGGCATTGACCGCCTGGTCATGCTGCTGACCGACTCGGCCTCCATTCGCGACGTCATTCTCTTCCCCACGCTCAAACCTGAAAGCTGAGCGGGCGCAGGGCAGAATGCGGTTCGAGTTTTTCATAGCCCTGCGATACCTCAGGGCCAAGCGCAAGCACTCTTTCGGCAGCGTTATCGCGGCCATTTCCATCGCCGGCGTGGCGGTGGGCGTGGCCGCGCTTATTGTGGCCATGGGCGTGATGAACGGCTTTTCCACAGACTTTCGCCAGCGCATTTTGGGCATTAACGCGGAAATCCTGGTACAGGGATACACCCAGCGCCACCAGGAACTGCGCGAAGAACTGCTGGAAGTGCCCGGCGTGAAGGCCGTTACCCCGCATATTTATACCGAACTCATGCTCTCCACCTCAAGCAAGGTGAAAGGCGTGCTCTTGCGCGGCATCGACCTGGAAACCGCCCCCGAGGTGATCACCGCCCTGCGCGACCTGGCCGAGGGCAAGCTGGAAGACCTGGCCCGGTTGGAGGAACTCCCGGACGAAAAACCGGCGCCGCGCATCATTTTGGGCAAGCAGTTGGCCGAGCGCATGGATATTCGCGTGGGCGACCGCGTCCACCTGCTCGCGCCCGCCGGCACCCAGAGCGGCGCCGGCTACTCGCCGCGCGTGCGCCCGTTCGTGGTTTCCGGCCTGTTCAGCACCGGCATGGCCGATGTGGATTTATACTTCGCCTTTACCAGCATTCAGGCGGCGCGCGACGTCATGGGCCTGCGCCAGGGCGAGTGGATCAGCGGCTTTGAGATAACCGTGACAGACGTGTTCAAGGCCGACCGCACCGCCCTTCTGGTGCGGGAAAAACTCGGGCGCGGCTTTGCCGTCTACCCCTGGACCGAGACCAACCCGCAGATCATGGCCGCCCTGAAGCTGGAATCGCTGGCGCTCGGCATCATCATGGTCCTGCTTATCGCCGTGGGTTCCTTCAGCATCATCACCACCCTGATCATGCTGGTCATGGACAAGACCAAGGATATCGCCATCATGATGTCCATGGGCGCCACCCGGGCGGCCATCCGAAAAATATTCGTGTTCCAGGGCCTGATCATCGGCGCTCTGGGCACTGTGGCCGGCTTTACCATCGGCCTGACGCTCTGCTTTTTGCTCAAGCAGTACAAATTTATCAAACTGCCGCCCGGCGCCTATCTGGTGGATTACGTGCCCGTGCTGCTGGAAGGGCCGGAACTGGTGACGATCGGCGTCGGCACCATGGTGATTTGCTGGCTGGCCACGTTGTACCCGGCCCGCCAGGCCGCCAAACTGATGCCGGTGGACGCCTTACGTAGCGAGTAGCCCATGAAGAACCTTTATACCCTGCGCGGAGTTGACAAAAGCTACGCCGGCCCGGTGGAAACCGTGGCGGTGCTGAAGGGCGTGGACCTGGACCTGGCCGAAGGCGAAACCGTGGCCGTGGTGGGGGCTTCCGGTTCCGGCAAGTCCACCCTGCTGCATATTCTCGGCACTTTGGATACGCCCAGCGCCGGCAGTGTTTTGTGCCGCGGCGCGGACCTGGCCCGCCTGAACGACGACGAAAAAGCCGCTTTCCGCAACCGGGAAATCGGCTTCGTCTTCCAGTTCCACCATTTGCTGCCCGAGTTCAACACCCTGGAAAACGTGGCCATGCAGGCAATTATCGGCGGGATGGCGAAAAAAAGGGCCGTGGAGCTTGCGGAACAAACCCTTATGCTGGTAGGACTGACGGAGCGAGCCACACATTCCGTGACCACCCTGTCCGGCGGCGAACGCCAACGGGCGGCCATTGCCCGGGCCGTTCTGGCCCGGCCGGGAGTGTTGCTGGCCGACGAACCAACCGGAAATCTTGATGAAAAAACCGGCCTGCAGGTAACAAGCCTGCTCCTTGACCTTAACCGGCAACTGGGCACCACCCTGGTGATTGTGACGCACAACCTGGAAATTGCCGATAAAATGCAGCGCTGTCTGGAGCTTAAGGACGGCAAGCTATTGGAAAAATAAAACATGAGCAGAAAACTATCCTTTATTTTTCTTGGCTTTTTGGTTCTCGGACTGTTCGCCTTGCAACCGGCCCCAGCCGGGGCGGCCACTCCGCAGGAAGGGCTGCCCGGCCCGGTGCTGGTGCTGCCCTTCCAGATTAACGCCGGCTCGGACATGGCCCACCTGAACGCCGAGTTGCCGGCGCTCCTGGTCGAGCGCCTGGCCGCGCGCGGCATTCCGGTCATGCCCATGGAGCGGGTGCAGGCCATCCTGCAGCGCGAAAAAATCAGTACGCTGGACCTGGCCACGGTGCGGCGCCTCCTGCGTAACAACAAGGGCGCGGCGGCCATTTACGGCTCTTACAACCAGCTTGGAACCTCCTTCAGCATTGACGCCCGCCTGGTGCCGGCCGCTCAGGGCGAAGCCGCCAGGCAATTGTTCGTGGAGCAGGATTCGTCGGTCAACCTACTCATGGCGGTGGAAGAACTGGCCGTGCGCGTGGCCGCGGACCTGAACAAGGGCGCGCTCATCTCCCGGGTGGAAGTGCGCGGCGCGAACGCGCTGGACCCGGCGGTGGTGCTGAACCGCATCAACACCAAGGCCGGCGACCCGCTGGATATGCGCGTGCTGGACGCCGAGTTCAAGCGCATTTGGGACCTGGGTTTTTTCAGCGACCTTACCGTGGAACTGGAAGAAACCGACGACGGCCTGCACTTGATTTACACGGTCATGGAAAAACCCCGCGTGCAGAACCTGGTGATCAAGGGCAATTCCGAAGTGGAGCAGGAGGAAATCCTGGCGGTCATGACCACCCGTACCGGGAGCGTGCTCAACGAAAAAGTGCTGGCCGCCGACCTGCAGAAAATTAACGAAATTTACCGCAAGCAGGGCTATTACCTGGCCAAGATCGACTACGACCTGCAAACCCGCAGCAACAACACCGAAGCGGTACTGACCCTGGATATCGAAGAGGGTAACCGCCTGTATATCAAGGAAATTCGCTTTGAAGGCGCCGAAAAGATCTCGCCTTCCGAACTGCGCGGCGAACTGGCCTTGCAGGAGCGCGGCATTTTCTCCTGGATTACCGGCACCGGCGTGCTCAAGGAGGAACTCCTAGAGCGCGACGTTTCCGTTATCGGCACCTACTACATGAACAAAGGCTTCATGGACGTGGCCGTCGGCCACCCGAACATCGAATATGAAGACGACGGCATAGCCATCACCTACCGGGTGAACGAAGGGCCGCGCTACAAGGTGGGCCTGGTGAAGCTGGCCGGCGAGCTCATCGACAGCGACGCCGAACTGGAAAAAATCATCGTTCTGGACGACCTGGCCCGTGACCACGAGTTCTTCTCGCTCTCCAGCATGCAGAACGACGTGCAGAAGCTGGGCACCTATTACGCCGAATACGGCTACGCCTACGCCAACGTCACCCCGCGCCCGCAGCCGGAAGAAGAAGAGGGCGCGCACTTCATGAACATGACCTACTTCATTGAGAAGAAACAAAAGGTCTATGTGCGCAACATCATCATCGAAGGCAACTCGCACACCCGCGACAACGTCATTTTGCGCGAAATGCGCCTGACCGACGGCGACGAATTCAACGGCAAGCTGCTCGGCCGCAGCATGCAGCGCCTGAACAACCTGGGCTATTTCGAACTGGCCGAGAGCGAACTCGTGCCCACGCAAGACCCCAACGAAGTCGACCTCAAGATCAAGGTAGTGGAGACGGAAACCGGCGCCATCATGGCCGGCATCGGCTACAGCTCTTACTCCAGCTTCGGGGTGAGCGGCACCATTCAGGAAACGAACCTCTGGGGCAAGGGCTACGTGCTCAGGGCCTCGGCCATGACTTCGGGCCGCCGCACCGCCTATGATGTCGGCTTTACCAACCCGCGCGTCAACGACACGCTCTGGGCCTACGGCATCGATCTGTACAGTTGGGAAGACGACTTCTACGACTACGACAAGGACACCCTGGGCGCCACGTTCCGCGTCGGGCACCCTGTTGGCGAGTACAGCTACATTACCGCGGCCTACCGCATGGAATTCTACAAGCTGTATGACTTTGACGACGACGCCTCGCCGCTGATCACCCAGTACGAAGGGAACCGCATGGCCAGCGTGGCCTCGTTGCGCCTCTCGCGCAACACCACGAACCGCATTCAGCCCACCGACGGCACCAGCATATTGCTCGCGGTGGATTACGGCGGCGGCCTGCTCGCCGGCGACGACGACTTCATCAAGGTTATCGGCGAATTCAACGCCTACAAGAAGCTGACCGACCACCACGTGCTGCACTTCCGCACACGCGGCGGGGCGCTGTTTGAAAACGGCGACGACACCGTGCCGGTTTACGAACGCTTCTGGATGGGCGGCATGGAAAGCGTGCGCGGCTACGCCAGCCGCGACATCGTGCCGCGCGACCCGGACACCGGTGACCGCCTGGGCGGCACGCGCATGGCTTTCGCCAACTTTGAATACATCTGGAACTTCGCGCCGGAAGCAGGCCTGAACCTGGTGCCGTTCTTCGATGTGGGCTTTAACGTGGACACGGACCAGAGCTACAGCATTTCCGACGAACTGAAAAAATCAATGGGCCTGGAAATGCGCTGGCGCTCCCCCATGGGTGACCTGCGCTTCAGCTACGGCTGGCCGCTGGATGAAGACTGGAAAGGAGACAGACAAAGCGGGCGTTTCGAGTTTTCGATGGGCCAGTTTTTCTAACCACTTAACCTGATTCCACACTCAACAGCGGCGGGAGTGACTCCCGCCGCTGTAGCATTTGCTACAAGACCGCCATGGATATACTGCTTCTGAAATTCACGCTCACCCCGCTCCTGATTGCCGCCGCCACTCTGGCGGCCCGGCGCTGGGGGCCGGTGGTGGCCGGCTGGCTGGCCGGCCTGCCGCTTACCTCGGGCCCCATTTCCGTTTTTCTAGCCGTGGAACAGGGCGGCGTTTTCGCTTCGCACGCTGCCGTGGGCTCCATTTTGGGCGTGGTGGGCGCCGTGGCGTTTTGCGTGACCTACGCCCTTTCCGCCCGGCGCTTCGGCTGGCGCGGTTCCATCCTGTGCTCTTTTCTCGTCTACTCGCCCACGGTATTAACGCTTTCCCACTTCGGCTTTTCCCTGCCGGCCGCCGTTCTGACCGCTGTCCTGGTGCTTTTGGCCGGCATGCTGGTCGCCCGTTCCGGACAGGGAAAAATTATGGCCGCGCTGCCGCCCTGGTGGGATTTGCCCATGCGCATGCTGGTAGCCGCGCTCCTGCTCCTGGCCCTGACCGCGGCCGCGCACATACTCGGCCCGCAGATGAGCGGCATTCTGGCCCCCTTTCCGATCATGACCTGCGTCATGGCGATTTTTTCCCACGCCCAGTACGGCGAACCAGGGGTGCGGCTGTTCATACACGGCATCCTCACGGCCATGTTCTCGCTGATTGCCTTTTACGTCGTCGTTTCCCTGCTGGTGGAAAACAGCACCCTCATCGCTTACCTGGCCGCTTCCGGCGCGGCCATCCTGGTCAATCTGGCCGCCTGGGAAGTGCTGCGCCTCCTCAACAAACAGCGTGCGCAAAAAAGGGCGCCATAGGCGGGTTTTGTTCCCTGGCAAGAAACAGCCCCTAGACGAAATAGTTTGCGCCCACAAAATAATCGGTACCTTCGGCGCCGAAATCAGCCAGGAGCGAACTGTAGCCAATTTCGCCACTGGAAAAAATATCCGTCAGGAACTGTTCCATGGCCTGCTGCTGCAAACCGGCCCTGGTGGCCTGCAGGCTCAGGCGGTGCTGGCTGGCCGTGGCGCTGCTCTGGGCTTTGTCCGCATTCTTGAGGGCCTGGATGTATTTGAACTCGTCCTCCAGAGCCGGAATTTCCTTGAGCACTTCTTCAATAACGGCCTTGGCGGCCGGGTCGTCGCATTGCACTTCCACTTCGCCCTTGGAATTGGCCACCAGCTTGAACTCCACCTCGTCCGGCACTCCGGCCAGGCTTACGGCGGCGCGCATGCCTTTTTCAAAATTCTGTTCCAGTTCGGAGCAATATTCCTGAATCATCTTGAAAGTGATGCGGCCGTTGCCGTCCGCCTCAAGCTCGCTGACGGCCTTCTTGATGGCCTCTACGCCATCGGCCGACTGGATGGCGCCGTAAGAGCCGAGATTGGCATAGGAAGTTCTGCCGAGACCGGTGGCGGCGCTTTGTCCCGTGCTGGAGCTCAGGCCGTACTTTTCGGCCAGTTCGTCAGTTTCGCCGGTTTTGCTCTGGTATAAAAGATCCGCCAAAGTCATGACATAAGTATATTGATTGACTGAATTGACGCTCATGGTGTCCTCCTGTGCGGGTCTATATGATGGACCCGGGAAAAATTTTCCATTATCATCAATCAGTCATGCAGGAGCCGTGCCAAGGGGCACGGCTCCTGCATCATTTCATTGGATTTACGCTAAAACTCAAGTTCACTGTGAATGTATATCATATTGAATTATTGTGAATAAATTTATTAAAAATAATTTTATACCCCTATACCTACCCCGAAATGGGCGGGATGGTATCAGGTCGCTTTGTGCGTCTTGGGACGAGGGATTGAAAAGAGAGGAAATTGAGGGAGGGGCATTGCTCTGTCCTTCTCTTTGTATAGTAATATCGCGGCATTTTTGCAATCAGAAATTGTAGCGAATTCGTACAGGTGTTAGCCTCTTGAGCTACGGAAATCATAGTCAACAATCTTCTAGATTTGTCCACTTCTGTCTAGAAAAGTTCAAAATAGTCCCCAAAACACCTTTACTTTCTACTGTCTTTATGGCATGGGAAATAGCAATGACGCATCAGCTTCTTAGCGGCCAAAGTCTTAGTATGTTTTCACGTAGGGCCGTGTAATTCGGCTGGGGCAAAAGGCTATAGCTCCTGATAGATGGTATTAACGACACTAACAAGGCTAGAACTAGCCTAGAATGAGGTTTTTATGCCTGATGAACTATATACTATTGCACAGGCAGCTTTATATTTGAAGGTTTGCGAAAAGACGGTGAGAAGATTGATCCAACACAATTCACTAACGGCATCAAAAGTCGGCCATGTTTGGCGTATCAAGCAGGAAGATATTAATACATATTTAAAAAGTAATAATAATCAGAATCAAAGAGTAGGAGTGTAGCCATGAGTGAAGAACTCATTCAACGAGATTTGGTTGATGCTCCTGAACAAATTGGTCTTTGGGGGTATTATAATATTGGGTCAACTACATTAAAAGCTCTGAAGGCAGCTAAAATTATTCCTGATCAAGACTATTCTGAATTTGAAAATAAAAAACCAGATGCCTTAATAATCGGAAAGCCTAATGTAATTGCAGTTATTGAATATAAACATCCAAAGGAACTACGTACAAAGAAACAAATTGATGATGCTATCAAGCAAGAAATATGCACAGCAAAGATTTTATGCTCTAAGATATATATAGTCACAGATTCTACAAAGACATTTTGGATCAACCCTTTAACTGGGAATGAAATCCTTGACGAATCAGGTTCTGCACTAAAAGTTGTTTTTAAT
>JAISDX010000058.1 GCA_031264465.1 Deltaproteobacteria bacterium
GGTGGGCTACTGCGTATTTAAAAGATTTTACAACATTTTTAACTTCCGGCTCACGTGGATGGTCTGAGTATTTCACTGATGGTGGTGAAATGTTTTTGACCATAAAAAATATTAAAAATTGCTCTATCTCAATCGACAATGTGCAGTATATTCACGCACCAAAAACAAAAGAAGCGGAACGCACGAAAGTACAAGTACGAGATTTGCTGATAAGTATCACCGCCGATTTAGGGAGAACTGGAGTGATCACCGCTGATATAGCTGACTACGGAGCCTATATTAATCAGCATATTTCTTTGGTTCGGCTGGATCAAACAAAAATAAATCCGTATTTTGTTTCTCATTTTTTGGAGACTCGGGCAGGAAAAATTCAATTCGAGAGCAAGAATCAAGTAGGGGTCAAGGCTGGCCTAAATTTTGACGCCATAGGTTCACTGAAAATTTTAGCGCCGCCGCTCGAACTACAAAATCGATATGTAGCCTTCGTCGAACAGGCCGACAAATCAAAATTTGCCGCTTGCCAACAGGCAGGGATAGCCTCATTGTTGTGTGCAGGAATAAAGAGGACAAATGGGGGTCGAGAAAATGTTTTATGAGTCTGATATTGAGCAAATGCTCGTCGAAACAATCAGCAAGAACGGCTGGTCATATATCCCTGCGGAAGAGCTGCCCCGCTCTCACGCGGATGTCATGGTGGAACCGATGGTGCACGATGCACTCATTCGGTTGAACCCAGAAATTGCCGCAAAGCCGGAGTATGCCGACGATGTTATCTATAAGCTGCGGACGGTCATATTGACGGTACAGACGCACAACCTCGTGACACAGAACGAGCAGTTTAAGAAGATGATATTCGAGGAAAATTCCTACCCGTTCGGCAAGGACGGGCGCATGATCCCTGTGCGCTTTTTCGGCACGGGAGCAGACTTGAAACTGAATGAATATGTCGTCACCAACCAGTGGGTGTTTCCCAAAGAGGACGGCGGGAAGCGGCTGGATATAGTCTTGCTTATCAACGGCTTCCCCGTTGCGGTCGGCGAAATAAAAACGCCTACCCGCAACGCCGTTACTTGGCTTGACGGCGCGGGCGACATCGCCGCCTATGAGAAAAGCATTCCGCAGATGTTCGTGCCGAACGTATTCAACTTCGCCAGCGAGGGCAAATGCTTCCGTTTTGGCTCAGTGAAGATGCCCATAAATTTGTGGGGGCCGTGGCACACGCCGGATAAGAAAACGGAGGGGACACTCGCGGATGTGAACCGTAGCGCGTCGGCTATGTTCAAGCCGGAAATCATCATGGATATTTTCCAGTTTTTCACACTGTTTGCAACCGATAAAAGATTTCGCAAGTATAAGGTAATATGCCGCTATCAACAGTATGAGGGCGCAAACTTGATTATTGAGCGCGTCAAAGCCGGATATCCGAAAAAGGGATTGATATGGCACTTCCAGGGAAGCGGCAAGTCGCTGCTGATGGTATTCGCCGCGCAAAAACTCCGCATGACGCCGGAACTGAAAAACCCGACCGTCGTAATCGTGGATGACCGCATCGACCTTGAAACGCAAATCACAGCCACATTCAACGCCTCCGATATACCGAATCTGCAAAGCGCGACGAGTAAAGAGGAACTCGTGGCCTTTTTCAAGGGTGATATGCGGAAGATTCTGATAACGACGATTTTCAAATTCGGCGAAGTAGACGGTGTTCTGAATCCGCGTGACAACATCATTCTGATGGTTGACGAGGCGCACAGGACGCAGGAGGGCGACCTCGGGGAAAAGATGCGAACCGCTTTGCCCAACGCCTTCTTCTTCGGCCTGACGGGAACGCCGATTAACCGCACGGATAAGAATACTTTTTTCACTTTCGGCGCGAACGAGGATAGAAGCGGTTACATGAGCCGTTACTCGTTCTCGGATTCCATCCGCGACAACGCGACTCTGCCGCTCCACTTCGAGGCTGTCCCTGTGGATTTGCATGTCAATCAGGAGATAGTGGATGCCGCGTTTGCGGAAATGACCGAAAGGTTGACGGACGATGAACGCTCAGAGCTTGCGCGGCGCGTGAAGATGGAAGCGATTATGAAATCGCCGGAGCGCATCCACAAGGTTTGTGAGCATATCGCCAGACATTACCGGGAAACAATCGCGCCGAACGGTTTCAAGGGACAGGTGGTTTGCTATGACCGCGAGTGCTGTCTGCTGTATAAGAAAGAACTCGATGCTATTCTGGGCGAGGAAGCGACTACTATCGTCATGGATACCAACAATGACAAGGAGGGAAAATACAAAGCATATCGCCGCGACCGCGATGCGGAAGGGAAATTGCTTGATTATTTCCGCGAAGCGAATAGTCCGCTGAAACTTGTCATCGTCACGGCTAAATTGCTTACAGGTTTTGACGCGCCTGCGCTCCAGGTGATGTATCTGGACAAACCCATGAAAGACCACACATTGCTACAAGCCATATGCCGCACCAACCGCGTCTACGGGCAGGAAAAATCCCACGGATTGATTGTGGACTACATAGGTATTTTTGACGATGTGGCGAAAGCACTTGATTTCGATGAGAAGAACGTCCAGCAGGTGATCACCAACATCGCCGAGGTCAAAAAGCAGCTTCCCGCGTTGATGGATAAATGCCTGTCGTATTTCCCTGGTATTGACCGCACGGTCGAGGGTTGGGAAGGACTAATGGCGGCACAGGAAGCCTTGCCGACCAACAAAGAAAAGGATGCGTTCGGCGCTGACTACCGCGTATTGAACCGCGCATGGGAAGCCCTGTCGCCGGATACATTCCTTGGGCCGTATAAGTCAGATTATGTATGGCTGACGCAAGTGTACGAATCGGTCAAGCCTGCGGATGATCGCGGCGGTCTGATTTGGGCGGCGCTTGGCGCGAAAACCATAGAGCTTGTGCATCAGAATGTGATAGTCGAGGCCGTCCGGGAGGACATGGAGATCCTCAAATTGGATGCCGATCTGATTGACGACTTTTTTGAGCATAACAAGGACGCAAAAAAGCGTGTGAAGGAACTTGAAATAGACCTCGTTGCCAGAATCCGCAAGCATGGCGATGAGCAGCGTTTCATCAAGCTGGGCGAGCGACTTGAGGAACTGCGTGAAAAACATGAGCAGGGATTGATTACAAGCATTGAATTTTTGAAAATGCTTCTTGAACTCGCCAAAGAAGCGGCACAAGCTGAAAAGGAAGTAGTGCCCGAGGAAGAACTTGACAAAGGCAAGGCTGCGCTGACCGAGCTTTTCAACAGCATCAAAAATGAACGCACACCCATCATCGTTGAACGAATCGTGAACGATATTGACGCGATTGTAAAAATTGTCCGCTTCGATGGTTGGCAGGATACTACTGCGGGCAGACAGGAAGTTACAAAGGCGCTTCGGAGCGTTGTGTGGATTAAATATAAAATAAAGGATGCCGATGTGTTCGACAGAGCGTACAAGTATATTGAAATGTACTATTGATTTTCAATATTCTCTGGAACGCAGAGAATACGGGCAAACGTCAAACACTTAATGCAGGACCTGAATTATCAACTTGTTCGGGATATAAGGTCAAATTGTTCCCCCTCTTCGCTCCGGCCAGTCTGTCAGCGAGCCGCGCCGTGCGTAAATGCGTATAACGGATCAGCATTTGCAAGGTTTTATGGCCTGTTATCGCTTTGATCTCCATTAAATCCAAGTCAGTATGCTCAAAAAAGCGGCTGGTCGCTTCGTGGCGCAGGTCGTGGAAACGCAGGTTTTCCAGCCCCGCTTTGCGGCAAACTGTTCCCATACTATCGGTGATCTGCTCCGCAGTCAGGCCGAAAACCCGCTCTTGCCCTGCATCCTGACCTTCTGGGTGAGGCAAGCCGCGCAGGATATCCAGAGCGGTTGTGGAGAGCGGTACTGTGCGGGGCCCATCATTTTTGGTTTCCGGCAGCAGAACATAGCGCCCCCGGAGATTAACGTGCTTCCAGAGCAGGGAGGCAATCTCCACCCGGCGCATGGCTGTTTCCAGAGCAAAGAGGATGATCGGGCGAAAGATTTCATTCGCCGCATCCAGAAGCTTTTCTTCTTCGCCGTCTTCCAGTCGTCTGTCGCGCCCTTTGCCCGGTTTGGGCTTGGACGCGATCTGCACCGGATTTTGCAGACTTTCCATGCCCCATTCCGAACGGGCATAGTTGAACAGCTTGGAAATCAGGGCAAAGTCCAGGCGGATCGTATTGCCGCTACGCCCCTCTTCTTCGCGTTGCCGCCGGAACTCAGCAATGTCCTTGGAGCGGATTGTCGCCATAATCCTGTGGGTAATGGGGTATCGTTTCAGAAATCGCGCCCGGTCAGCCTCGCGTTTTGGGTGTTTCAGGTTCGGGACACATTCCGCGACATAGCGATCCAGGCACTCGCCCAGAGTGTATTGCTCTGCCTCTTTGCTGGGAACAAAGAGGTTCTTGTACATATCGCTTTCGACTTCTTTGGCCCAGGCTTCGGCATCGGCCTTGCTTTCAAAGGTTTTGCAGGTGGTTGGATAACCGCGTTTGCGGATGCGGGCTTCCCACTGATAGGGGCCGCGCTTGCGAAAAGTTGCCATGCTCCGCTCCTTTTTTTGCTCCACGTTTGTTGGAGCAAGTGGAGCAAATTTGGAGCAAAAAGTCAAATCCTCGGATTTTCCATTTTGGAGAATCCGAGGATTTTGTTGATACTCTTGGTGCCCAGGACGGGACTTGAACCCGTATTCCCGTTAGGGAGAGGGATTTTAAGTCCCTTGTGTCTGCCAATTCCACCACCCGGGCTGAGCGAGGAGAAGAGTTTCTATAGCGCAAAGAAGGCCGCCGCGCAATTAGCGATTTATTTGGAACCGGCCGGCCTCAAACCTTGCCCTTCGCCGTTCTTTCGGCGCCGGTCTCCCTAGCGCAAACCGGCGCGCACCCGTTCCACGTCAACGCTTTTTACGTAATCCGTAATATTGTCCCACACGGTGTGGAAGCCGTAACCGCCGTTCATCATTTCATCAACGGCCGCCTCGCGGCTCCAGCCCTGCTCCACCATGCGGTACATGGCAACCATCATGCCGGTGCGGTCCGCCCCGTGCATGCAGTGGATCAGCACCGGCTTTTCCGCGTCGCGGATAGCCTGGAGCACGGTCACAACGTTGTCGTCGACCCCGGCCTGCCAGGTTTTGATCGGAATTTCCACCAAGGTCAGGTTCGTGCCGCGCACCTCGTCTTTATCCGAGTTGAAACCGCGCAGGTTGATGACGGTGCGGATGCCGAACCGCTCATAAGCGCGCATGGCTTCTTTGTCAGGCTGCGCGGCCCGGTAAAGCTCGTCCGTGACTTTGTGGAAATTGTCGGAGCCCGCCAGGGGCACAGGCTGCCCCCATTCGGCCGGGCGCTCCCCGGCCTGGCAAACCGCGCAACCCAAGGCGAAAAGCAGCAGGAAAAGCGTCCCTGAAAATAAGCGTGTCACCTTCATGTCACCCCCGGTGGATCTGAATTAAGGTAAAACCTGGCCGGCCGCTTCCCTAATATCCCCGGCCCTCGGCCAGGGCTTTGTCAATGGAGCCGGCCGCCGGCAGCTCCACCTCGCGCCCCGAGGCCTTGCCCTTGTTCAGGGCGTAAAAGCAAACGCCGGAAAGTTCCTTGTCCACAAAGAGCAGCTTGCCCTCAATGCGCCCGCCCGGCCCGCCTTTTCCGGCGGTGAGGGTTTTCAGGCTCTTGCTGATGTCCGCGCACATCGCCGCGCCGAAATCCTGAAACAGGCACTGGAAATAGGTGCGGTCGCCTTCGGATTCAAAGGTGATGAAACGGCCGCGAAATTCCTCCAGCCTGGCCGTTACCAAGTTGATCAGCTCTTCTTCCAGGGGCAGCAGGTCTTCGTAGCTGATTTCCGGGTCGTAAATGAACTGGCCGAAAAGCTCGGTGCGAAATTTTGGCATATGCGGTCTCCCTGGCCGGCGCTTTCAGGTGGAGGCAAAGCCAACCTTGCATGATTCAATTCTGAAATTACCGGCGAGCCGGGCGGCCTGGCCTATTCCCGGCGGCCCAACCCCAGCGTGTGCAGGAAGTTGAGGTCTTCCGGCCAGTTTTCTTTTATCTTGACCCACAGCTCCAGGTATACCTTGGCGCCGAGCAGCTCTTCCATTTCCTTGCGCGCGGCTTCGCCCACCTGCTTCAGGTTTTTGCCCTGCCGGCCGATGACCATGCCCTTGTGCTGGGCGCGGCCCACGTAAATTACCGCGTTTACCCGGGTAAGGCCGGGTTCCTCTTCCCACTTTTCAATATCCACGGCCGTGTAGTAGGGCAGTTCCTGGCGCATGGAAAGGAACAGCTTTTCCCGCACCAGTTCCGCCGCCATGAAGCGCAGCGGCAGCGTGGAAAGCTGCTCGTCCGGGAACTGGGCCGGGGCTTCCGGCAAATACTTTTTCAAGTGGGCCAAAAGCTCCGGCAGCCCGTTGCCGGTAAGGGCGGAAACCGGAAAGATTTCAGCCCGGGGCAACTCCGCGTGCAGCGTTTCCAGGAGCGGCAGGAGCCTGGACTTGTCGCCCAGCAGATCCACCTTGTTCACCGCCAGCAGCACCGGGCGCTTTTCCTCGCGCAGGGGCGGCAAAATGGGCTTGATGTCGTGTTCCAGAAATTCCGGCTTGCGGGCGTACATGTCGCCGTCCAGCGCCAGGAGCAGGGCGTCGGCGTTTTCCATGGCCTGCCAGGCCGACTGCAGGAGCAGGCGGTTCATCTTGCCGCGCAGTTGGTGGATGCCCGGCGTGTCCATGAAAATGACCTGGGCGTCCGGCCCGGACAAAATGCCGGTAATCTGGTTGCGCGTGGTCTGGGGGCGGGGGGTGACGATGGCCACCTTCTGGCCCAGGTATTTGTTCAGCAGGGTGGATTTGCCGGCGTTGGGCGGCCCCATCAGGGCCACCCAGCCGCAGCGGTGGCCGCTTTTTTTCTCGATGGTCAAATTATCTGTCTCCAATGGTGTCCGTGTGTCCCAGTTCGAAAGAATCGTGCAGGGCGCGCACCGCCAGTTCGGTGTATTTTTCTTCAACCAGCACGGAAATTTTGATTTCCGAGGTGCTGATCATCATGATGTTGATGTTTTCGCGGTAGAGCGCGTCAAAGGCGCGGGAAGCCACGCCGGAGTGGTTGCGCATGCCCACGCCGATGACCGAAACTTTGCAGACCTTGGGGTTGTGCGCCACAATCAGGTCCGGCACGCTCGCCCGCATGCCTTCCACTATGGTCAGGGCTTTTTGCAGGTCCTTTTTGGCGACGGTGAAAGCGATGTCCGTAACGCCGTCCAGGCTTGGGCTTTGCACAATCATGTCCACCACCACCGCGGCGGCGGAAAGCGGCCCGAACAGCCTGGCGGAAACGCCGGGCACGTCCGGCGCCTTCCGCAGGGTGATCAGGGCTTGGTCGCGGTCAAAGGCGATGCCGGAAACAAGAACGTCTTCCATCTTGGGATCCTCTTTTATCAGCATGGTGCCCGGCGTGTCCGTGAAAGTGGAGCGCACATGCACCGGCACGTTGTATTTCTGGGCGAATTCCACCGAGCGTATTTCCAGCACCTTGGCGCCCATGCTGGCCATTTCCAGCATTTCCTCGTACGAGATGCGGTCCAGCTTGCGGGCCGTGGAGCAGACGCGCGGGTCGGTGGTGTACACGCCGTCCACGTCGGTATAAATTTCGCAAAATTCGGCCGAAAGGGCCGCGGCCACGGCCACGGCGGAAGTATCCGACCCGCCGCGCCCTAGCGTGGTAACGCGCCCGTTGCCGGTCACGCCCTGAAAGCCGGCCAGCACCAGCACGTCGTACTCTTCCAGAAGCTCAAGCAGGCGCTTCCGGTCAAACGACCGGATGCGGGCCTTGCCGAATTCCTCGTCGGTAAGCAGGGGAATTTGCGCGGCTAAAAGCGACCGGGCCTTGATGCCGTTGTCTTTAAGCAACATGCTGAACAGCGAAACCGAAACCTGCTCGCCGGTGGCAACCAGCGCGTCGCATTCCGCCGGGTCCGGCTCGGCCGACCATTCCCGGGCCAGGGCCAGCAGGTTGTTGGTGTCGCCGGCCCGGGCCGAGAGCACCACCACCATTTTGTAGCCCTGGTCCAGCCCGTTTTTGACCTTGAGCAGCACTTCCTTTTGGCAGGAAAGGTTCCTGACCGAAGTGCCGCCGAATTTCTGCACCAGAATTCGCACGGTAAAATCCTTGTAGGTTGGTGTTCCGCCAAGCCGATCAGGCGGAAAGCCCTTCCGCCCGCAGCCCGGCCGCCCGGGCCTCGGCCGCTATTCGCCGCAAAGCTTCCGGCCCCCGCTTGTCGTTACAGGCGCTGAACACGGCCCCGCGGCCGCCGTCCGTTTCCGTAAGCAGGTTCAAATGCAGAAAAACGGCGGGCAGCAAGCTATTAGATATACGCTCCGGCCACTCAATAATCAATAGCAAATCGCCGTTTTCCGCCATTTCCAGCGCTTCGGCCAGGTCGTCGTCCCACTGGCCGGGCGCGAGCCGGTACAGGTCGAAATGCAGCACCGGCAACTCGCAAGCGTAAGAATTGCACAGGGTAAAACTCGGGCTGCTCACCTCGGCTCGTTCGCCGCCGGGCAGGCTCTCCACCAGAAAGCGGGTCAGGGTGGTCTTGCCGGCCCCCAGGCCGCCTTGCAGCAGCAGCACCCAGGGCAGGCCGGCTTCCGCTTGTCCGGGGACGCTCCGACGGCGCTGTTCCAGCCAGAGCGCGGCCAGGGCGCGGGCCAGGCGGGCCGTATGTTCCGGTGTGGGTATGCTGACGTTCAGTTTCATGAGGGGTAAAGCTCCGCCAGAGCCAAGGGCAGCATTTCGGCCAAGTCCGAAGCCAGGTTGCCGCCGGCCGGAAACTTGCGGCGGGTAAGGCGCCCGGCCCGGCCATGCGCGTAAGCCCCCAGGCAGGCGGCAAGCAGCGGGGTCAGGCGGGCGCCGTTAAAGTCGCGGGCCAGCAGGGCGGCAATCAGGCCGCTGAGCACGTCGCCGCTGCCGCCCACGGCCAGGTTGGGCTCGGCGAACGGGGCCAGGGCCGCCGGCGCTTGGCCCTGGGCGACCAAAGTTCCCGCCCCCTTGAGGAGCAGCGTGGCCGGGCAGGCGGCGCAAAAGCGGCGCAGGGCGCGCAGCCGCTCCGGCAGCTCCAGCAGCCGCCCGGGGTATTCGGCGGCCCGGCCCTCCGAACAGTTGAGCAGGCGCAGCATTTCGCCCGGGTGCGGGGTGAGCGCGTCGCCCGTCCGCAGCAGCGAGAGCGGCAGGGCGCCGGGAGCCGCTTCCAGGCGGAAGTGGAACAGGCCGTCGGCGTCCAGCACCAGCGGCGGGCGCTCCGGCAGGCCAAGCAGGCCCCGGACCAGATCGGCCGTAAAAGCGGTCCGGCCCAGGCCCGGCCCCAGAGCCAGGGCCGACCGGCCGCCTTTGGCCAGCTCGGCGACATACGGCAGCAGGGCTTCCAGGTGGGCCGGCCGCCACTCGCGGTCAGCGGGAGCACCCAGCGGCAGGGTCATAATTTCCGGCCGGCCGTGCTTGATGTCGGCGCACAGTCCGGCCGGGGCGGCCACCGTGACCAGCCCGGCCCCGGCGCGGGCCGCGGCCAGGGCGGCCAGGCCCGGCGCTCCGGTCAGGCCGGCCGAGCCGCCCACGATCAGCACCCGGCCCTTTTGGGCCTTGTGCATGCGCTGGTCCGGCGCGGGCAGCACCCCCGGCCCGGGGTTGATCAGGCGAAAGGCGGCCGGGTCTTCCCGCAGCAGTTTTGCCGGCAGGCCGATTTCGCGCGTGCGCAGTTGGCCGGTGTACTCGGCCGCCCATGGCAGGCAAAGGCCGGGTTTGGCGGCCGTGAAGGTCACCGTGGCGTCGGCCCGTACCGCCTCCGGGGCCGGGCGCCCGCTCAGGGCGTCCAGGCCGGAAGGAATATCCAGGGCGAAAACAAAAGCCCCGCGCTCGTGCAGCAGGTTGAGGGCGCGCACGGCGGCCAGGGCTTCCGCGCGCAGCGGCGCCCTGAAGCCGGCCCCCAGCAGGGCGTCCACCACAAGGCGCGGCCGGCCTTCCCCTTCCAACTGCCGCAACAGGCCGCGCGCCAGGTCGTCAATATGCGCGGCTTCGGCCGTCCGCATCGGCAGATGCAGTTTTTGCGCCCGCACCCCGGCCAGGCGGGCCATGTTCAGGTGGCTGCGGCTGGTGCCCCGGTAGCGGCCCAAGGCTGTCAGGGTGAACAGGCGCACTCGGCAGCCCCGGTTCAGCAGGTGCCGGGAAAGGGCGATGCCGTCGCCGCCGTTGTTGCCGCCGCCGGCCAGCACCAGCGCTTCCAGTCCGTTCCAGTCGCCGTTTTGCGCCCAGGCCGTTTCCAGGGCGCGCAGGGCTTCGCGGGCCGCGTTTTCCATAAGCAGCAGGGTGGGCAGGGCGTATTCGGCGGCCGCGCGCCGGTCCCAGCGGGCGATGTCCTCCGGCGCGGCCAGGGGCGAGAAAAGCAGGTCCGGCGCAATCATAGGGCCCGGCTCCCGGTCAGGACGAGCACGGCGGCGGCGCTGGTTTTGCTGTGGGTAATGGAAAGAAAGCTCCCGTCCGCCCCCAGTTCGCGCATCCGTTCCAGGGCCGGGCCGAGAAAAATCATTTCCGGCTGCCCGGCCGGGCGCTTGCGCACGCGCAACTCGTGCGGGCTGACGGCGCCGGCAAAGCCGGTGCCCAGCGCCTTGACGGCCGCCTCTTTGGCCGCGAAGCGTCCGGCCAGGAATTCGGCCGCTTTTTGCGCCTGTTCCGGCAAGTCGTCCAGCTCCAGCGGGTGGAGAATACGTTCGGCGAACCTGCGCCCGAAACGCCGCCAAGCGGCCTCCATGCGGGAAATTTCCACCAGGTCCAGGCCCAGTCCGATAATCATGTTCATATCCTGTGGTTTGATCGTTTGCCGCCAAGTTTTTCATTCCGCCCCGGCTTTGTCAATCGTGCCCGCGCCGGGCGTTTCGGGTAATTTTTCAGGCCTTGAGCAAGAAAACATAGTGTAAAAAATTGACTAATTTTTATTTAAAAAAATAATTGCCGAGTTGGTCAAAAAAAATTCCAAAAAGCTTGCTTTCGACAGCGAGCGTGATTATATAGATATCGTTAAGGGGGGATATCACCGTGGAAAACCGGCGCCAAACCGGATTAAAACGGCGGATAATCCAAATACGGTAACGCCCGGCATGGGGGAAAAATGTTTGGCCGTTACACTATTCCCGCTATTATTGCGCCTTGCGCATCCCTCCTTGCAACCCGCCGCGTGCGGGACGTTTGATGTTGTAATCAGTTAATTTATAGACAGGATAATCCTTTAAAGGGGGAATTTATGGCTCCTGAATCCACCAACAACACTACTGAAACTGAAACCACTCGCCAGATTTTGGCCGTACCCGCTCCGGAAGCGGGCGAAGCCGTTGCCGTGCGTTCCGCGGCCGGCTCCGAGCTGGACTTCGCTTTCAACCCGTCCGAAGCTATCGTTTCGCGTGACGGCAACAGCCTTGTCTTTGAACTGGACAACGGCGGCACCGTTACTCTGGTGAACTTTTTCGCGGTGGGCGACCAGCCCCTGCCCGACTTCCGCCTGCCTGACGGCGTGGTGGTGGGCAGCTTGGACTTTTTCGCGGGTAGCGACATCGACGTCAGCACCGCCGCTCCGGGGGGAACGGCGCCTGGCAGCGGTCTCGGCGCTTATGACGGCGATCCCGGCGCTTTCACCGACGGCATCGACCGCCTTTCCGACCAGGGCTCCTTCTACTGGGGCCGCGAAGTTGAAGCGGGCCGCGAAGACCAGGGTTACGGCCTGGTCGGCGGCACCTTCGGCATGGACGCCATTACTTTCGGCCAGGTGCTCGCCTACGAAGACGCCCGCCCGTTCCAGCACCTGGACAACCCGCCCCAGGGACAGGCTGATTTCAGCCCGGCCCGCCTGACGTTCCTGCCCCAGCCCCTGCCGGGCAACAGCGTGAACGAAGTGCGCCTGTCCGGACTGCCCGAAGGCGCGAAGATCTACACCCTGGATCCGCAAACCGGCGAATACGTGTTGATCGCCCAGCCCGCCGACGGCGTTTACCGCTTCCAGGAATCAGACTTCATGGACCCGGCCGGCGTGTACATTGCGCCGCCCGCCGACTCCGACGACGAATTCACCCTTAACGTCAGCGTCGACTTCAACTACAACGGCCTGATCACCACCGTGGGCGGCAACGTGACCGTCTTTGTCGACGCCGTGGCCGACCGGCCGGAAGACGTGGCCACCGGCGGCATTTACGACCCGGCCGACCAGGCCTACGAAAGCGGCACTCCCGGCCGGATTAACGTTCAGGCCGAGTTCGGCGACTACAACGACAATTCCGAAACGCACTACCTCGTCATCCACAAGGGCGATGTTATCGACAACGTCGACCCGGCTTCCCTGCCCGGGGGCATGAGCCTGCTCACCCCGGCCGAAGCCGCCCAGTTCGGCTCCGACACCGGCGTTTCGGGCGACTACTGGGTTATCGAAGTCAGCAACGAATACCTGCAAGACCACAACGGCGCGGTTGACCTCGACCTTGGCGTGAGCGTCAAGGACTACGCCACCGACCAGACCGGCCTTGTCATCAATACCGAAGCCGTGGCCGTGGAATACCAGGGCTACAACACCGTTACCAGCCCCGGCGAAGCTTACGCCGACAACAACGTATCCCGCGTTGAAGGTCAGGCCGAAGTGAGCGTGAGCGTAATCAGCTCGGAAATCGAAGTCGGCGTTTCCAAGCCGGCCTACGAAGACAACATGGCTGAAGCCCATGTGGGCGATTCCACCCCGGACGCCGGGGCGCGGATCGACATTTCCGGCCTGGCCACCGGCGACAACGAAAGCGTCACGAAAATCGTGCTGACCATCGACTGCCAGTACGACGAAGGCGCCCAGCAATATGTGGGCGGCAGCTTCGTTTACGA
>JAISDX010000087.1 GCA_031264465.1 Deltaproteobacteria bacterium
GATTTGGGCGGCGACTGGAATCTGCTGTTTTCCGAAGAAAACACCGGGCGGGATTTTTACGATACGCTGGCTTCCCTTGTGGGCGGCGACAAGGATGCATCCCTGCTGCTGAACAAGGCTGGCATTCCCGGCCTGCGCTACCTTGACGGCAACAGCCGTTCCAAGGGCGAAGGAACGCACAACTACGTCATTTTTGACGATTCCGCCGTTGAAGTTCTGAACACCTATTATCAGGGCATCACGGAAAACCCTGACGCTGTGGGCGCGATTACACCAAAAATGGCGCAAAAAATCGGTCTGCCGAAGCCAGGCGCTCTGCTTCTTAAAAATGCCGATGTGGCCGCGATAGAGCAAAAGCACGGGAAGCAGTTCAAGCAGGTCGGTTTTTCTGATGCCCGCGATTTCATATCCTATGTGCTTTCCCATGTGGATGCTGTGTATGAAGGACGTGGCAGTACGTACTCTTTTGTTACCCGCGGGGAAACTCGAAATAATAGAGTATTTGCCGAACTGGAAATTGTTGAAGACCAAGGTGCATACAGAATAACGACAGCGCAGCCGATACGGGCCGACTTCTTCAAAAAAGCATCTCCGCTTTGGGAAAGGGCGCAGTCCAATCATTCCGGTAAAGGAACCCCTAGCGCTGTCTCGGGCCAAAGCGGAGAACAGCTTGATCTTACCGCATCAGTGCGGAAAGTCAACCAGGGCGCGCGCGGGGCCATTGATCTCAGCAGCCCGCAGGCGCTTATTACACTGTTTGCGGGCCGGAAAAACCTTTCCACCGTACTGCACGAAGGCTCGCACTTCTTCCTGAACAACCTGGCCGAAGCAGCGCAACTGGAAAACGCGCCGCAATGGGTGAAAGAAGCCTGGGCCAAGCTGCAAAAACGTTATGGCTTTGAAGGTTACAGCGTGCCGAAAGCGGCGCATGAAGACTTTGCCCGACAGGGCGAGGCCTATTTCCGCGAGGGCAAAGCCCCCTCCCGCGAACTGGAAACCGCTTTCCAGCAGTTCCGCTACTGGCTGGCCAGAATCTACCGCAGTCTCAAGCGGCTCCTGGGGGTTGACCAGTTGGACCCGGAACTGCGGGACATTTTTGACCGGCTGCTGGCCACCGATGAAGAACTCCAGGCCATGCGCCTGAGCCGGGAAAACACTCAGACCATCCCGAGCCTCATGGAAAACGCCGGGGAAGAATTGCGCGCCCGCTATCGCCAAGCCAGAGAAAACGCCCAGACCAGGACGGAAAAAGCCCTACTGGCCCGCCGTCTGGGAGAACAGCGCAAATTCGAGAACATCTTCCGCCAGGCCGCGCGGGAAGAACTGGCCAACGAGCCTTTCTACCGGGCAGAGGAAGAAACGCGCGCCGCCGGCGGTTTCAACTGGCAGGGCGTGCTGGAATACATCGACGAAGATCTGGCCTGGGCGCTGCGGGAAAAATGGGAGGAAGCCGGGCGCAAGGCGCTGTTCAGCGACCAGGGCACGGTTGATTTTCTGGACGCGGCCCTGGACGCCGGCTTTGACTCGCCAATGAACTATGCCGGGGCGCTGCTGGAACGGCCCACCCGGCGCGAAGCCGTTCAACAGATGGTCAATGATGCGGTCAAGGAATGGGAAGCGGGTTACGACCCGGCCCAGACCTACAACCTGGCCATGGACGAAGTGTTGTCCATCGAGCTTGAAGCCCTGACCGGCGAGAAGCAACCCCCGGCCAGCGCCCTGCAGGCCGAACTGGAACGCCGTATCGGCATTCGCAAGGGTTCGGAAGCGGATGCCGAATATGAAGCCCTGAAGGCCAGTTTGCGCAAGCAGAACGGCATTCTGGCCCCACTGGTGGAAGAGTATGAAAACGCCCGGGCTGCGGCCGTGCAGGAAGCGCACGAGGCCGGCGTGCTGGCCGGTGAGATGCACCAGGGAGCCAAGGCGGCGGCCCAACTGAGTACGGCACAGGTGAATTTGGCTCAGGAACGCCTCAAGCGCCAGGAACAACTGTCCGAAGCCCAGGAGAAAGCGGCAAAGCAACTGGCGGCCGCCCGGCAACAGGAACGCCTCAAGCGCCAGGCCCTGGCCGCCGCCTACAAGGCCAGGCAGGAGCGGGTCAGGCTGATTCAGGGCATCCGCCGGGATGCGGCCAGCAAGAGCGTGCCCTATGCCTTCAAGCAACAAATCTTGGTCCTGGTGGCGCACTGGCGCGGCCTGGGCACCAATGCCGCCGCCATGCAGCCGGCCGATTACCGGGCCGTGCCCAGTCTGGAAGAGTTCGCCCAGGGCTACAGCAATCTGTTTGACGAAGGCCTGGCCTTGTTTCCCGAATGGTTGACCGGGTTGACGCAACTGGAGCCGGGGAGATTTCTGGCCGGTGAACTTTCACTGGACCAGGTGCGGGATATTCGGCAGACCGTGAAAATTCTGGCCCACCAGGGGCGAAACTACGACAAGTTTCTGGCCTTCGGGCAGCAGGTCAAGATAACCGAGGCCGCCGGCGAATGCATGACGCCCATGAACGGGCTTACTGAAAAGCATTATATTTCACACGATGATCAAACCAACTTTACCGGCAAAATGCGGGGGGCGCTGCGCGGGTTGCTCACCGCCCTCAAGGCGGCGCGCTACGTGTTCGACGCGGCGGACGGTTACAGCAATATCGGCGGCCCCAAGGGACAGGCCGGGCCGAACCATAAATACGTCATCGACGTGCTGCAAAGGTGCCTGGACGATGAGCTGGCCTTGAAACGCCAGCTTTCCGACCTTATGACCGCCGTGCTTCAGCCATTTATCGGCAAGGATTTACGGCAGGGCTTTGTTATTGAGGACGTGCCCCTGACTGACGAGGTAAAGCGGCTTTGGGGCAACGGCATGTTCACCAAAGAGAAAGTGATCGCAGCCGTCCTGAACATGGGCAACGAGGGCAATCTGAAGGCCCTGCGCGCCGGCTACGGCTGGAACGACGAACATCTGAAGGCCATTGCCGCGCGGCTCACCGCCGAAGAATTAAGCGCCGTACAAGCGACCTGGGACGCCATTGACGGCCTTTACCCGCTGATCAACGCCGCCTATCGCCAGCTTAACGGCGTGGACCTGCTCCGGGTGGAAGCCAAAGCGTTCACGGTTACTTCGTCGGACGGAAAAACCGTGCAGTTGCGCGGCGGTTACTACCCGCTGATATTTGACCGCCAGCTCAACAAACAGGCGGCGAAAAACGAAAGCCTGGACACCCTGAACCGCATGGAAGGCGTATTACGTTCGGCCAAGCCCAAAAGCGGCATGACCAAGGAGCGCCAGGGCGGAAAGCTGCCGCCGCGCCTGGCCATCGGCATTATTCAGCAACACCTGCTGGATTCCATTCACTACGCCACCCATGCCGTGGGCCTGCGGGACATCAACCAGCTTTTCAACCTGCCGGAGTATGAGGCGGCTTTTATCCGGGCCATGGGACAGGAAGCCTATGACGCGCTGCTGCCCTGGCTGCGGCATATCGCCCGGCCGGAAGGTCCGGTTCTGGACGGCGTGGAAAGCGCGGTGGACTGGCTGGCCAGGCGCGGCACCCTGTACGCCATGGGGCTGAATTTCAAATCGGCCCTGCTTCAGCTTACCAGCGTCGGCAGTTCATGGATGCAGATCGGCGTGGGGCCGTTCATGAGCGGGGCCTTCCAGATGATCACCAGGCCGCGCGAGGCTTTTCAGGAAGTGAACGCCAAGAGCGCCTACATGCAAAGCCGGGGTATGCTGCTGGACGCCAGCCTGGCCAAGGAACTGGACCACCTTGCCCCGGCCGGGGCCAAGGGCATCACCGTGAACGGCAAGTTCTACACCCTGAGCGACCTGCACAACGCCAGCTTTGCCTTTATCAG
>JAISDX010000138.1 GCA_031264465.1 Deltaproteobacteria bacterium
CTGGCGTTGTGCCCGAAGCCCAGGCCGTCGCTCACGCCGGCGGCACTGGCCATAACGTTCTTGATGGCGCCGCCGATTTCCACCCCGATCACGTCAATTCCGGAATAAACCCGGAACACGTCACAGGAGAATATTTCACGCAGTTCCTCGCCCAGGGCCTTTTCCGCGCAGCCCAGGGAAACGGTGGTGGGCATGCCCAAGGCGACCTCCTTGGCAAAGGAGGGGCCGGACAAAATGGCGTAACGCGCCTTGGGCAACACTTCATGCACCACGCTGGACATGGTTTTATTGGTGCCAAGCTCCAGCCCCTTGCTGGCGCAGACTACCGGCAGCCCCGGCCGGAAAAATTCCGCCAGTTCGGAAAGCGCGGCGCGCATGCTCTGACATGGAATGGTCAGCAGGCAGAGATCGGCTTCGTTAAAAACTTGGCAGGGGTCCAGCGCGGCGCTGAGGTTTTCATGTAAGGTAACGCCCTGCAAATAACGGCTGCTCCGGTGGCGGAGGTTTATCGCTTCCGCCGAGTCCGCGTCACGAACCAGTAATGATACTTCAAGCCCCTTGCCGGCCAGCATGCTGCTCAGGGCCGTGCCCCAGCTTCCGCCGCCGAGAACCGCTATTTTCATATGTCGCCTCCAGCGAAAAGGAGTTTTTCCGAAAAAATCGTTTCCAAAATCATCATAATGAATCGAAGAGGTTATTATACTTGCTCTGTTGTTGCCAAGACTGCGGCAGATATGTAAAATCAACCAACCTCACACGGAGCCTTCCATGCCGGAATTTACTGAAACCGAAAAAAATATTTTGCGTCTGGTCCAGGGCGACCTGCCCGACAGCAAAACCCCCTATGCCGCCATCGCCCAAGCGGCCGGCACGGACGAAGGCGCGGTGCTCAAGCTCTTGCGCCGCCTCAAGCGGGAAGGAGCCATCCGCCGTTTCGGCGCCACCATCCGGCACCAGCTGGCCGGCTTCGATCACAATGTCATGCTGGCCTGGGTGGCCGACCGCAAAACGGCCGATGCGGCCGGTCCGGTTGCGGCGGCGCATCCGCTGGTTTCGCACTGCTATTACCGCCCCACTCAAACGCCGGATTGGCCTTATAGCATGTTCACCATGGTTCATGGAAGAGATAAAAACGAGTGCCGCGAAGTAATTGATTATATTCTTGCCAATACCGCGTTGCGCGAATACGCGGCCCTGACCAGCCTGAAAGAGCTGAAAAAAAACTCCATGACCTATTTTTAGTGCCGTTTTTTTATCAATCAGCCACAAATCTCAATCCTGCAGGAAAAACAAAATGGAAAACAAGTCGGCCGGCCTTTTTGCGGAAGCGGTAACATATATTCCAGGCGGGGTTAACAGCCCGGTACGCGCCTGCGCCTCGGTGGACAGCGCCCCCCTGTTCATAGCCCATGCCCGGGGCAGCAAGATTACCAGCGTGGACGGCGTGGAATATATCGATTACGTGGAATCCTGGGGCCCGATGCTCCTGGGGCACGCCCACCCCGAAGTCACCAAGGCCGTAGTCGCGGCGGTGGAACGCGGCACGAGCTACGGCGCTCCCTGCGAGGACGAAGTAATTCTGGCCCGCGAAGTTTGCGCCGCCCTGCCCTCGGTGGAAATGGTGCGCATGGTCTCTTCCGGTACCGAGGCCACCATGAGCGCCCTGCGCCTGGCGCGCGGCTTTACCGGCCGTAAAAAGCTGATCAAATTTGACGGCGGCTACCATGGGCATGGTGACGCTTTTCTGGCCAGCGCAGGCTCGGGTGTGGCCACATTGTCCATCCCCGGTACGCCCGGCGTGCCGGAGGCGGTGGTCGGGGAAACCCTGGTGGCGCCATACAACAACCTGCGGGTGGTCGAAGACTGTTTCAAAAAACACGGCGCGGATATTGCGGCCGTGTTCGTGGAACCCTGCGCCGGCAACATGGGCCTGGTGCCGCCGGAGCCGGAATTCCTGCCCGGCCTGCGCTCGCTCTGCGACCGTTACGGCGCGCTCCTTGTTTTTGACGAGGTCATTACCGGCTTTCGCATAGCCTATGCCGGGGCCCAGGGGTATTACGGAGTCACCCCGGACTTGACCACGCTGGGCAAGATCATCGGCGGCGGCATGCCGGTGGGCGCTTTTGGAGGCCGGCGCGCCGTCATGGAAAAACTCGCGCCCTGCGGCCCGGTTTACCAGGCCGGCACCCTGTCCGGCAACCCGGTTGCCATGGCGGCCGGCATTGCCACCCTGAAAGTGCTCAAGTCCGCCGATTACGCCGCCTTGGCCGCGCGGGTCGAGCGCTTTTGCCAAAGCATGGAAAGCATTTTCCAGAAAAAGGGCCGGCCGGTGCAAATAAATCGCCTTGCCAGCATGTTCACAATCTTCCCCACTCGGGAAAAAGTACGGGACTTCGCCAGCGCCAAAACCGCCGACACCTCGGTAATAACCCGGTTGTTCAAGGGCTTCCGGGAACGCGGCGTGTATGTGGCCCCCTCCGCCTTTGAGGCGGCCATGGTCTCATTCGCGCATACAGACGAAGATTTTGCCCGTACCCTGGCGGCGCTTGAAGATATTCCCCTTTAAGAATATGCACCACCGCTTCGCTATTTACGCTCTGACCCCCCAGGGTGCTGAACTGGCCGGGAAAATCGTCGCGCATACCGGCGGCGCGGTTTTTCTGGCGGACGGTTTGCGCGCGTTGCCCGCTTCACTTGGGGCCTCAGGCGGCCGGTTCTTCGATCGCTTGGGCGAAGCCTTGGCCGAAAACTTCCCGGCCTTCTCCTGCCATGTGTTAATTTGCGCCTCCGGCATCGCAGTGCGGGCTCTGGCCCCCCTGTTGCGCGACAAAAGCCTGGACCCGGCCATACTACTGCTGGACCAGCAAGGACGGTTTGTAATCAGCCTGCTGGCCGGGCACCTGGGCGGCGCCAACCGACTCGCTCGGGAATTGGCGGCGCGCCTGGGGGCGACTCCGGTCATCACCACCGGCACGGACGTGGATGGAATTCCAGCCGTGGACGACCTGGCTCAGGCCGCCGGTTTGCGCATCCTTAACCTGGGGGCCGTGCGCGCCGTTAACGCCGCCCTACTGCGCGGCGAAAAGCCGACCCTTTTTGACCCGGGCAACCTGCTACGCCTGGCCGGCACGGAATTGGAAACTTTTTTTGCGCCAGCGGCCGGCGCCGCTGAAGCGGCCATAATCGTCGGACTTTGCCCGCCCGGGCTTTTAAAAACC
>JAISDX010000149.1 GCA_031264465.1 Deltaproteobacteria bacterium
CCCGGATGCCCATGCCGCTGTCCGCGACGCTGAAGGTCAGAAGCGCGGCGGCATCCGACATTTCCTGCCAGCCAACGGCAAAGCGGATAAAGCCCTTTTCCGTGTACTTTACGGCATTGCCCAGAATATTGAGCAGCACCTGCCTGACGCGGGTGACGTCACCCATCAGCGCGGCGGGGAGGGAGGGGTCTATGTCGGTGACGAGTTCAATTGATTTTTCCTCCAGCCGGATGCGGATGATGCCGAGGGTGTCGTTCAGCATGGAGCTTGTATCGTAAGGAGCCGGGTCAAGGGTAAGTTTACCGGATTCGATTTTGGAAAAATCCAGGATGTCGTTGATGATGGCCAAAAGGCTCACGCCGGCGCTTTTGATCCCCGTAATGTATTCCAGCGCCTTGGGGACGCCGTATTCCCGCTGCGCCAATTCGCTCATGCCGATGATGGCGTTCATGGGGGTGCGGATCTCATGGCTCATGCGGGCTAGAAAGTCGCTTTTGGCGGCGGAGGCGGATTCGGCTATGCGGGTTTGCTCCTGCAGCTCCCTGGTGCGTTCTTTTATGATGATTTCCATTTGCTTGCCCAGTCTGCGGTTTTTCAAAAACATGACGGACAGCAAGGCGATGACGCACAATAACAGGCCGGCCGCCGCCAGCAGATACGGGATGCGGGCGCGGGCGAGAGCGCTCTCGTAATCGTATACCCGGTTTCGCCAGGTGTCGGCAATGGTTTGGCTGTCTATCAGCCGCATACTTTTATCCATGATGGAACGCAAAAGCGTTTCCGATTTATTGAGGCCGAAGATGGCGTCGGAACTTTTGTGGAAGGAGAGATTTATTTTGAAATAGGGTTTTTCCAGGTAATGGGTCATGCCGAGCAGTTGATTATACGAACTCATGACCAGATCAATTTCTCCCCGTTCCAGAGCGGCGAAAGATTGCAGCGCATCATCGTATTCCGTTATATTGGGGTGTTCCGGAAACCACTGCCGGAAAATTTCCGCATAGGCGCTGCCCTTCGGCAGACCGACTTTCAGCCTCAGCACATCGCTGATGTTGACATTAGGATAATCAGCACGGGATACGAGCGCATAATAGTTCGTCATATACGGCGTGTCCGGCCACAGAAACCGGTCTTCCCGTGCCTCTGTGCGGATGAGTTCATTGACGACAGATATCTGGCCGCTTTCCAGCATGCTCAGTAAATCCCCCCAGATAATTTTATTGTGATTGGCCTGAACAAAATTCAGACCGCTGAGTTCGCCGATAGCCGCCAGAACATCCAGAGCGCAGCCTTGCCATAATTGTTCCCGCTCGTTGAAAAAATCCACCGGGTAGTTGTCGTACTGCACCCCTATGTAGATGGGCTGGTTGAGGCCGCCTTTGCCGTGTTGCTGAAGATATACCCTTTCTTCCGGCGTCAGTTCGGAAATGAATTTGTTGCGGATATAGGCCTGATGCCCTTGCCGGTACAAATGGTTCACATATTGCATGCCACCGTTGTCCAGGGCTTTTTGCATGACCGAGATAAACGGCGCGAGTTCGGGATTTTGGGTTGCCAGCGATACCGGGCTGAAAGCCTGCGGCAGCAGGTTTTCAACGACAACATCCCCGTAAGGGTCTAAGGCTGCTTTAGCCTGCGCTTCGTCCACAAAAACGTCGATGACGCCGCCTTTGAGCATCTGGTAGGCCATGGCGTAAGTATCCGCCTGAAAAATTTCATATGCCTCCGGCAGAGAATCCCTGGCCTGATTCAAGGTTGTTGTTCCGGTGAAAGTGCCCAAACGCAAGGGTCTGCCCTCCGTTATTTCCGCAACGCTTTTACTGTGGGCAAGCCGCATATAGACGATGGGGCGCATGGCTATGGGAGAGGTCATCAGGAAGGTGTTCCGGCGCTCCGGGGAAGGGGTCAGTTCGCCGGTAAAATCCACGGAATGGGAAGCGAGGCCATGCAGTAAATCATCCCATTCATAGATGGCGGGGGTGAACCGGATGCCGAAAAATTCGCTCAGCCAATCACAGAGCAAGGCGGTAAAACCGTCAATTCTGCCGTCGACCAGGTAAAAACATTCCGTGTTCGGCAACATGCCGTAGACAACAGAGGAACGGCTGCGGCGCAACCGATCAAGGGCTTCCACTTCTTCCTGCGTTATGTTCGGGATGTCCCGATAGCTCCTGAACGGATAAACATCGGGCGCGGCCGCCGTTGTCGGGCGCGGCCACAGACACAGGGCAAGAACGAACAACAACGCGGCGGCGTAGGCTATTGTCCGTGTATGAAAAACAAACTTGCGCATGTTCATAAAGATGTTGTCCTCTCTCCGTTTTCGGCGGGCGGTCGCGCTTTATCCGTATACGGCCTCATCGTGGGGTCAAAGGCTTTTTTCACAGAAGCGCAGCCCCGTGCAATCAGCGCGCCCCGGAGCGCTTTCATCCGGGTTTTTGCGCATTCGCGGCCGAAAATTCCTGAATGCTCGCCACCGCTTTCTCGAATTCGAAGGCCATGATCAGCATATCTATCTCATCGAACAGCTCCCGCTGCTCCGGGGAGAGTTCCAGGCCGAGGCATTCCGTCAGCAGGTCGTTGACGACCCTGATGTCCATGGAAATCAGGGCGCGCCGCAAAGCCTCAAGTTTCCGGGGCAATTCCTCCTTCCCAGCGGCGGTTTTGCCGTTCCCGCCCTCCGCCCGGCCGGTCAGGCCCGGCAGCACTTGGTCGAAAGCGTCGGTCAGGGTCCGCAGATCGTTCAGGAAAGACTGCGTGTTTTCTTGAAGAAAAGCGGCGTCTTCATTGGAAGCGGCCTTTTCGAGCCGCATGGCGGAAATCGCCAACTGTCCGGCGCCGATGGTCCGCAGGGAGCCTTTCAGCGCGTGCGCGGCGATGGTGTAGGCCGGGTAATCACCGGCGGCCAGAGCCGCGCTCAACCCTTGCCGCAGCGTTTCGCAATCCTGGCGGAAAAGGGAAAGGATGTTGGCATAAGCCGCTTTGCGGCCGCCGACGTTCTGGATTCCCTTTGCCAGGTCAAGACCGTCCACCAAGCCTGTTTTCAGGGCGGGCTCGGCCGTCCGCCCGTCGGGCGCGGCCCGCGCGCTGGCCTGCTGTTTCTCCAGGGGTATCCATTTTCGCAAAACCGCGTCCAGAGCCAACGATTTAACGGGCTTGGGGAGAAAATCGCTGAATCCGTGCTGCAGAAAAATCTCTTTCTGCCCGGCGACGGCGTTCGCCGTCAGGGCCACAATCGGCACCGTGCGGAAATATTCGTCGTCCCCGCCCATGCGCCGGATCCGTAGCGTGGCTTCCAGTCCGTTCATTTTGGGCATCATGTGGTCCATCAGGATCAGATCGTAACGCCTGCCCTGGACCATTGCCAGCGCTTCGGCGCCGTCCGCGCAGGTTTCCGCGGCGATGCCGTAATAATTGAGAAACTCCTTGGCTACCCGCAGGTTTGTGGGCACATCGTCCACAACCAGGACGGCCGCCGCCGGCGCCGAAAACAGGGAGAGGCCCTCCTCGTCCCGCTCGCGGGATTTCGGAGAATTCACGTCGTTCAGGATGTTCGCCAGGGGAACGCAATAGACCGGCATGGTCATGCCGATGGCGCCGGGCATGTCCGCGATGTCGCCCAGAGGCGCCATCACCACGAGCTTCGTCCAAGGGCTTTTTTCCAGGCAGGTTTCAAGGCTCGGGCTTTCGCGCGACGGGGAATAGGCCCGCACGTGCCGCAAGGGCAGAAAGGCGTAGTTATGGACGCCGCTTGCCAACTCCCGCAAAAAATCGGGCAGGGTTTCCACGGTTTTCGGCTCCGGCAGGCCAAGATCCCGCAGGGCCGAGACCAAGGACGTGTACTGCGGGTTCTGCTCCTTGAGGAGAAGCACGCGCTTTTGCTCGGGGGTGGCGACGGAGGCCAGTTTAGGCAGGGAACCGGCTTTTTGCCGGATGACGGCGGTAAATTCCGAACCCGAGCCATAGAGGCTGGCTATTTTGATTTCCCCGTGCATCAGGCCGCACAAGTTCTTGACAATGGCCAAGCCCAGCCCCGTCCCCTCAGTCTTTTGATTGAAGGTGCTGTCCGCTCTTTTGAATTCCTCAAAGATCGTCTGCAGATCTTCCTCCCGGATGCCGATGCCGGTATCTTTCACCGTCAAAGCCAGGGTCAGGGCGTCGCCGCTGCGTTCCTCCAGTTTCACGTCAAGCGTGATATGGCCGGACAGGGTGTATTTTATGGCGTTGGAAAGCAGGTTGACGAAGATCTGGCGCACTCTGACTTCGTCGCCGAACAGTTCATGCGGGATATCGGCATCGGCCCGGACGATGAAATCAATGGCCTTGTGTTCGACAATCTGCACGCTGGCTATATTGATCACGTCATTGAGCAGGGAGGCGAAGGAATACCTGGACTCGTTCAACTGCAAACTGCCGGATTCAATCTTGGAAAAATCGAGGATGTCGTTGACGATCGCCAGCAGGGACAGGCCGGACTGTTGAATGATCGTGACGAATTCGTGAATTTCCCGATAGGCCTCATTCGCGTGAATTTTGCGCATGGTGATTTCCGCCATGCCGATGATGGAATTGAGCGGCGTGCGAATCTCATGGCTCATCTTGGCCAGAAATTTCGTTTTGGCTTCCGAGGTTCGTTCCGCCTCCAGCCGCTGGAATTGTTCGGACAAATCGTGAAAGCACATTGCCAGAAAAGGTTCGCTGCCCTCCGTGATATGGTCGATGGTCGCCATGCACTGCATGAGCGTGCCGTTTTTTCTGGCCAGGGACACCTGATCGAATTTGCAATGCGTTTCCTTGCGCAGCTTCGCGAACACCGCTCTCCCGGGAGTGAAAGCGCCGTTGTAAGGGGAGCGCGCGCTGAAAAAGCGCCAAATGCTCTTGCCGAGCATTTCCGCCGGGTCGTCATAGCCGAGGGCCGCGCACATGGCCTGGTTGATGTAGGTGATGTTTCCCCTGAGGTCGGACCAGGCGACAGGATCGGACAAGTTGTCCACCATCAGTTGCATGGCCCGCATTTTTTGTCCGCTACGCACTTCTTCGGTAATGTCCCGGAGGGTGTAAATTTCCAGCGCTCCGTGTTGTATAAAGCTGGCATTCACCATCTTGCCGGATATGTCGATAATCCTGCCGTCCTTATGATGAATGATGGTCTGATGGTATTGTTTGGTCCGCCGGACCTTGTCGACCAAATCGACGTGCGCTTCCCAGTCGACAAGATAGCGCTTGAAGAACTCCTCAAGTTCTTTGAGCGGCTGGCCGAAGCGCAGGGCTTTTTCCCAGCCTGGAAAGAGCGAGGCGTAGCTGGTGTTGGCCAGAGGCGCTTCCAGCCCTTCCACAACGGTGAAAATGGCGTCATTGGAAGCATTGAGAACCGCCGTGACGAGCTGGAGGCGCAGTTGCAGTTGTTCGTCCTGCCGGCATTGTGTGGTGATGTCCCGCAGGGTGTAAATTTCCAACGCTCCATGCCCGGTCAGGCCGGCATCCACAAGTTCGCCGGACTTTTGGAGAATCCTGCCGTCTCTGTGATGAAGGACAGCCTGCTGGTATTGTTTGGTCCGCCGGACGTTGTCGACCAGGTCGAGATGCTCTTTCCAGTCGACAAAATAGCGGGCGTAGAACTCCTCAAGCTCTTTGAGCGGCTGGCCGTAGCGCAGGGCCTCCTGCCAGTCCGGAAAGAGGGAGGAATAGTTGGTGTTGACCAGAGGTTTTTCCAGACCTTCCACGAGCGCGATAATGGCGTCGTTGGAGGCATTGAGAATTGCCGTGACCAGTTGGAGGCGCAGTTGCAGTTGTTCGTCCTGCTGGCATTGTTCGGTAATGTCCCGGAAAATCCGCACTTCGGTTTCAGCGCCGTCCGGGGTTTTAATAATCTTGCCGACCACCTGCAAAACGCGCCCGTCACGTAGATGAACTCTTCCTTCGCGCCGTTCCCGCGTCCGCCGGACTTCGGCAATAAGCGCCACCAGGTCGTCAACATCGGTTATGAAGCGCGCGTAAAAATCACGCACGACGTCAAGCGGGCCGTAGTAGCGTAATTTTTCCCAGCCCGGAAACAGAGCGGAATAGGCGGAAGAGGCGTAGGGTTTTTCTATGGATTTCGAAAGAGCGACGATGCTGTCCAGCGAAGAGTCAAGAATGGCGCCCAATATCTGCGTATGTTCGTTCATGCGATGTTGTCCTTCCAACGGCCCGGCTGGCGGCCGCGCGTTCTCCGTTTCCTGTGAACGGGGAGAGAGGCCCGGATATGGTTGTGAACAGCGCGGCGTGCCGGACCTGATCGTCTGGCCTATATCTTGTCATGAACGGAGTGTGGCACAATGTCAATAGTATCGAACACGGGTGCAGGGCCGCCGCGCCCGGGGCATTGCACGCTTGAAGAGATGATATGCCGCTGCAAACTCAAAAATGGGGAGCAGGCCTTGGACAGAATTATTCAGGAAATCTCCACCACTTCGATTTCGAAGGTCAGGGTTTCGCCGGCCAGGCGGGGGTTGGCGTCCAGGTAAATTTCCTGGTCGGTCACCTTGGAGATGGTGGCGGAGGCCAGGTTGCCGTCGCTCAGTTGCAGTTGCAACTCCAGCCCCACTGCGGGGGTGAGGTCCGCCGGCACATCGTCTAGGGGCACGGGGAAGATCAGCTTTTCGTCCTTTTCGCCGTAGGCTTCGGCCGGGGGGATGCGCGCGGTGGTTTTGTCTCCCGCTTCCAGGCCGAGCACGGCCTTTTCAAAGCCCGGGATGAGCATGTTGCGGCCCAGGGTGAACTCCAGGGGCTGGCGGCTGCGGGAGGAATCGAATTCCGTGCCGTCGTCCAGGGTGCCACGGTAGTGGACTTTCAGGGTATCGCCGTTTTTCACGGGCATTTGGCCTCCCATGTTTTAATATCTATGTTGCGGCAGCATACACCGGCGCGGGTGATTGTCAAAGCGCGGCAACAATTTATCATTTTATCATTGTTCAAAGTCGGGAGTTTAAGCTAAAATAGGGCCGCTATGGCAGTTTTTAAAAATATCGTTCCCCTGGTCCTGGCTTCCGGCTCGCCCCGGCGCCGTGAACTGCTCGGCCTGCTGGGCCTTGCTTTCAGCGTGCGCCTGGCGCCCGGCGAGGCCGTTCCGCGGCCCGGCGAAAGCGGTCCGGCCTACGCCGCCCGGGCGGCCCGGGAAAAAGCCCTGGCCGTGCGGGAAATACTGCTGGTGGAGGGTGCCGGCCAGGCCGGAGGGGCGGCTGTACTGGCCGCGGACACCATCGTGCTGCTGGACGGCGAAATTTTTGGCAAACCGGCCGATTATGAGGAATCTTTCGCCATGCTGCGGCGCCTGGCCGGGCGCGCTCACCAAGTGATCACCGCCTGTTGCCTGCTCCTGCCGGAGGGGAGCGCGGCCACGTTGAGCCTGACCAGCCGGGTGACTTTTTGGGACGCGCCGGAAGAGGCGCTTCAGGCTTACGCCCGGAGCGGCGAAACTCTGGACAAGGCCGGCTCTTACGCCATACAGGGGCAAGGGGGCTTTATGGTGCGCCGGATTGAAGGCTCCTGGTCCAACGTGGTGGGGCTGCCGGTGAGCGAACTGGTCGAGCTCATGCTGGCGCGCGGCCTGATTGCTCCTGATCTCAATACCTGACAGCGATAATCGAGAACAATATGTCCAAATTCATCGATCGTCTTGCCCTGCTTTTCAGCCGGGTGGAACCGGCCGGGCTCAGCCCGTTAATGCCGGGCACCTGCGGTTCGGCCGTAGCCATAATGCTGGCCCCGTTCATTTTCATGCCGCTGGGGTTCTGGACCCGCCTGCTGGTATTGGCCGCGCTGTTCGGCGTGGGGGGGCTGGCCG
This sequence comes from Deltaproteobacteria bacterium, assembly GCA_031264465.1. Classification (GTDB taxonomy): domain Bacteria; phylum Desulfobacterota; class Desulfovibrionia; order Desulfovibrionales; family Desulfovibrionaceae; genus WRHT01. Next base: position 7,826 of record JAISDX010000149.1, read on the forward strand.
CCAGCCGGGCCGAAGTTCTCCTGGGCGAAAAAGACCCGGGGAGCGTGGTCATCGACGAAGTGCTGGGGCAATGGCTCGCGCTGCTGCCCTTCGCGAGCCTGGGCTGGTGGGAGTATGCCCTGGCTTTCGGGCTGTTCAGGCTGTTCGACATCTGGAAGCCCGGGCCGGTACGCGCTTCCGAGGACTGGCTGCCCGGCGGCTTTGGGGTGATGATTGACGACGTCGTGGCCGGGGCCTGCGCCCTGCTGGTAATGCTGGCCCTGCACGCCATTTTGTTCTGGACCGGAGTAAAGAGCCTCAGGTTTATTTTGCCGGGCTTCGGGCTTTAGGGAAACGCAGCTTAATGGTCTTTTTGCTCCCTGGCCGCGTCAGGCTCCTCCCTTGCGAAGCTCAGCTGCCTTTCCGCGGTTTTACTTTTAAGGTTTTCCATGTATAAAGGTTTAGCATAAAAGGGCTGGTAATTGAGAGGAACAAGGGCATGTCCAAACATTTTCTCGGCTATATCGGGCGCACGCTGCTCCTGACCGTGCTGCTCGCAGCGTTGCCGGCCCTGGCTTTTATCCTGTACGGCGAACTGGATCGGCAGGATCAGGAAATGCAAGAATCGCAGCAGCAGGCGGCCGAGGTGGTGCGCAGCCTGGCCGAGCGCCAGGAACTGGTTATGGACGCCACCCGTTCGCTCCTGGTCACGCTGGCCCAGATTGATGAAATACGCGCCGGGAACAACCAGGCGATCCAGGAGTTGTTCGCCAGTCTGCTCTACCTGAATCAGAACCAGTTGAACAATCTTTTCCTGCTGGACGCCGAAGGCCGGGTGAGCGCTTCCGGCATTCCCGGCCTGATCGGCTCGGACCTCGGCCAGGTCGATTATGTCGGCGAGGTTCTTGAAAAGCGCCAGTTTATCATCAGCAATTATTCCCAGTCCCTCGCCGGCGGCATTCCGACCCTTTATTGCGCTTTTCCGGTTTACAACCGGCAGGGCGAATTTCGCGGCGCGGTGGCGGCCGGCATGCGCCTTGACGAAATCGACACCAAGTACTGGACTTTTGCTGCCGGCAAAAACGCCCGCATTGCTCTTTTGGACGCCGAAGGGGGCATCGCCTTCAACCTGCCGGAGAATCTCAACCTCACCCCGGCCAGCATGAAAGCTTCCTGGAACACGGTAAAGTATTCCGCCGAGGACGAAGGCCTGGCCACCCTGGACGCCGGCCAGACTTACGAGCGCATCCTGGTGTTCAAACGGCTGCGTTATACCCCGGACGCCCGCCCCTACCTGAGCATCTGCATGAGCATCGAAACGCGCTATGCCTACGCGGAAGCCTACGCCCGCCTGCGTATGCAACTGATCATGCTTTTTGCCATCGTGGCCGCCAGCTTCGGTTTGGCCATTTTGCTGGGGCGCAAAACCCTTACCAAGCCGGTGGACCGTCTGGTGCAGGTGGTCAAGCGGCTGGAAACCGGCGACTTCGCCGCCAGAGCGGATTTGCCCGGCGTCAGCGGGGAAATTGGCTCGCTGGCCACATCTTTCAACGAAATGGCCTGGTCGCTCGAGCGGCGCGAGGAAGAGCTGTCCGCCGCCCGTCACGAAGCGGACGTGGCCAACCAGGCCAAGAGCGAGTTTCTGACCAATATCAGCCATGAAATCCGCACCCCGATGAACGCCATTATCGGCATGGCCTACCTGGCCCTGAAAACGGACCTTGACGACCAGCAGCGCGACTATATTGACAAAATCTATTCCTCCGCCAACGCTCTGCTGCTGATCATCAACGACCTGCTTGATTTTTCGAAAATTGAAACCGGCAAGATGCATAGCGAAACCGTGCCCTTTACCCTGGAATCGGTGCTCGGCAACCTGAGCGCCATGCTGGCTCCGGCCGCGGACGCCAAAAAGCTGGAAGTGCTCTTTGCCGTGGACCCGGACGTGCCGCAACACCTCAAGGGCGATGCGCTGCGGCTTTCGCAAATTCTTACCAACCTTACCACCAACGCCATCAAGTTTACCGAGTACGGCGAAATTCTGATCAGTTGCGCCCTGGCGCCCGGTTCCGCCAGCTCTGTCAGTGCCGCCGGGAGTGGAGCCCAAGTGGCCGCCGGGTCCGCTGCCGGCCGGGTGGGCTTGCATTTCGTGGTGCACGACACCGGCATCGGCATGAGCGCCGAGCAGGTGGCCAAGCTGTTCAAGCCCTTTACCCAGGCCGACGGCTCCATCACCCGCAAATACGGCGGCGCCGGCCTGGGCTTGGCCCTGACCAAAAAGCTGGTGGAGATGATGGACGGCGAGATTTCCATCAGCAGCCGGGAAGGCGAAGGCAGCACGGTTTCCTTTACCGTTTACGTGGAGCGGGCCGCCGCGCCGACGCCGCGCCTGCTCCTGGACGCGCCGGACATCAAGGGTATGCGCGTGCTGCTGGTGGATGACAATGAAACCGCCCGCGCGGTCATCGGCAATATGCTCACCGGCCTTAAGCTCAAGCCCGACGCGGTTTCCTCGGCCGAGGAAGCTTACCGCGCCCTGCGCGAGGCGGAAAACGCCAACAACCCCTACCGCCTGGTGCTTCTGGACTGGCGCATGCCGGATATCGACGGCATTGAGGCGGCCCGCCATATCAGCCGCAACCTGAGTCTGCGCCTCCATCCGGACATGTTGCTGGTCACGGCCTTCGGCCGTGCGGACATGGATTTCTCGCTCAAGGAAAACGGGCTCAGCGGCATTATCTACAAACCGGTCAGCCCGTCACAGCTCTTTAACGCCATTCTGGAAACCCTGGCCGAAGCCGGCGCGGGAGCGGAAAAAACCGCCTGGCCGTCCGGGATGCCCGCCGGCGCGGCCGGTCAGGCCGCAAGCGCCGACAAGGTAAAAGGCGGCACCGTGTTGCTGCTGGAAAGCCAGGCCGACAACCGCCAACTGGCCGAAGAGCTGTTGCGCGAGCTGGGTATTACCGTTTATTCGCCCAAGACCAGCCGCGAGGCCGAAGCGATGCTCGGCCGCGATCCCCTGCGTTTCAAGGCCGTGCTTCTGGACCTGGACCTGCCGGACCAGGACGGCTTTGAAGTAAGCGTGCAGTTCCGGCATGACATCCGCTTCCGGCACCTGCCGATCCTCGCCCTGACCGGGCATTACGACCCGGAAGAAAAGCAGCGCTGTCTTGAGGCCGGCATGAACGACTACCTGGCGCGCCCGCTGGAGCACGACGAACTCCTGGCCTGCCTGGCCCGCTGGGTTGACGGAGTGCCGGACGAAGCCGGCGGCGCGGCCTGTGCCGCGCATGGAATTTTCGCTTCCGGCCCGGGCATGGGGTTGCCGGAGTTGCCCGGCTTCAACCCCACCGGCGCCCTGTACCGCCTTAACGGCAACACCAGGCTCTACAACGTGCTGGCCCGGCAATTTTGCACCCGCCACGGCAAGGACGGCGAAAATCTGGCCAATGCCATCCGCTACGGCAACCTCAAGGAAGCCGCCAACATCATGCATTCCCTGAAAGGCCTGGCCGCTACCCTTGGGGCCGAAGGGCTGTCCGTCAAGGCCGCCCGCCTGCAGGAAACGCTGCTCGCCGCCAGCAAGCCCGATGACGAAATTCACTGGATGCTGGAAGGGCTGCAAACCGAGCTGGAGTCCATTCTGAACATCCTGGCCCAGGCCGTGCAGTTGAGCGGCTTCAAGAGCCCGGCTGACAAACAGGCTCCGGCCGCTGCGGGCGCGCACCCCGCCGCCGCGCCCGGTTCTGATAGCCCCGATAATCCCGATAGCTCCGATAGCCCTGAGAGCCTTGGGGGCTCCGGCGCTGTGCCGGCAGACCAGGCGGCCGCGCCGAAACCCTCTCCGGCCACGGCGGGCGGCCGCGCCGGCGGCCCGCTTTCGCCGGCTGTGGCGGATCTTTTGAAGAAACTGCGCCACCTGATGGAAGACGACGACGCCTCGGCCCTGACCCTGCTGCAAAGCAGCATAGACATTCTGGCTTCGGAAGTGCCCAGCGGCCTGCTGCGCCGCCTTAGCCAGTCCGTGGAGTCGTTTGATTACAGCGATGGGCTGGCGATTCTGAACGATACCTTTACGGAACTGGGGGACGGATCTGAAAACTAAGCAGGAGGCGGACATGAGCGGCGAGTTCTCTTTCAGTCTTACGGATCAGGAAAAAACTTATTTACTGGACCTGGCCCGTCTGTCCATTGCCAGGCATTTCAAGGGCGACTACAGCGAAAGCGCCCTCCCGCCGCCGCCCACGGACAAGCTTGGCGCGCCCCTGGGCGCCTTCGTCACCCTGAAGAAGCAAGGGCGTCTGCGCGGCTGCATCGGCAGGCTCAGCGATGAAGCGCCGCTTTACCTGACGGTGTCGCGCATGGCCCTGGCCGCCGCCTTCAACGACCCGCGCTTTCCTCCCCTGGCTGCGGCCGAGTCCGGCGAACTGGAATACGACATTTCCATCATGGGGCCTATCACGCCCTGCACCGACCCGGAGCGGGTAAGCGTCGGGCGGCACGGCCTGATCATGAAGCAGGGCCGCCGCCAGGGTCTGCTGCTGCCCCAGGTGCCGGTGGAATGGCGCTGGAACCGCGAACAATTCCTGGACCAGACCTGCAACAAGGCCGGACTGCCGCCGCAAACCTGGCGCAAGGCCTGGCAGGCGGATGGGGTGGAGCTTTACTGGTTTGAGGCCGTGGTGATCGGCTGACCTACAAAGCGGTGCCTCGACGGGGAATGAAAAAACCGGACAGATCCACGCCCTCGTGCGCCAGCAGCCTGGCTTTCAGATCAAGGCCACTGCCGTAGCCGGTCAGGCTGCCGTTCGCTCCCACAACCCGGTGGCAGGGAATGATGATGCCGATAGGATTATGCCCCACCGCCCCGCCTACGGCCTGGCCGGACATGCTCTTTCTGCCCAGCCGCCGGGCCACCAGTTTGGCGACTTGGCCGTAGGTGGTCCATTGCCCGTAGGGAATGCCGCATAAAACATCCCAGACCGCTTTGCGAAAATCGCTCCCGGCCGGCGCCAGGGGCAGATCGGAAATTGCCGGCTGCCGGCCGGCGAAATAACTGTCCAGCCAGCTCTTTGTCGCGCCAAAAACCGGCAGGTCCGGCTCTTCCTGCACGCCGCCCGGCATTGTCGGCGGAAAGTATTTTGTCTTTTCACCGCCCAACCCGACCAAGTTTTCGCCGTCGCTCAAGAGCCTGCGCCGGCCAAAAGGCGATTCATGCCATGTTGAATAAAACATGCGTCCTCCGTTGGTTTGTGGGCAAGTTTACGCTTTCAGCCGTTCTCCCAGCCAACTGTGGCGCTGGTGGGTTTTGTCGTTGCGCACGGCCATGGCCAGGGCGCGCGGCGCGCCCACCACGATGACCAGCCGCTTGCCGCGCGTCACCCCGGTGTACAGCAGGTTGCGCTGCAAGAGCATGTAATGTTGCGTGAGTATCGGCATGACCACGGCCGGGTATTCCGAACCCTGCGACTTGTGCACCGAGATGGCGTAAGCCTGCACCAGTTCATCCAGTTCGTCGGCGCTGTACAGAACGTTGCGCTCTTCAAAGCGCACCGTGAGTTCGCGCTCCTCGGCATTCAGGTAGCACACCCGGCCGATGTCGCCGTTGAAGACGTCCTTTTCGTAATTGTTGCGAATTTGCATGACCTTGTCGCCCAGGCGGAACTTGCGCTCGCCCCGGCCCAGGCTGGCTCCGTTTTCTCCCGACTCGCGGTTAAGCGCGGCCTGGAGCTTGGCGTTCAGGGCAATGGCCCCGGCCGACCCCTTGTGCATGGGTGTGAGCACCTGGATGTCTTCCAGCGGGTTCAGCTTGAAGCGGCGGGGAATATGGTTGCAGACCAGGTCCACCACCAGGTCGGCGCACTTTTCCGGGTCTTCCTGCTTGATGAAGTAAAAGTCGGAAAGCGCGTCGTCTTCACGGCGGGGCAGGGGCATTTCCCCGGCGTTAATGCGGTGGGCGTTCAGAATGATGGCGCTCTCGGCGGCCTGGCGGTAAATTTCGGTCAACTGCGCCACCGGCACCGCGCCCGAGGCCATGATGTCGCGCAGGACATTGCCGGCTCCGACCGAAGGCAACTGGTTGACGTCGCCGACGAAGATCAGGGTGGCCCCCAGGGGTACGGCCTTGAGCAGGTGATACATCAACATGGTGTCCAGCATGGAGGCTTCGTCCACCACCAGCAGGCCGCAGGCCAGGGGGTTGTTTTCGTTGCGGGCGAACATGTCCTCGCCGGGGCTGTACTCCAGCAGGCGGTGGATGGTCTTGGCCTCGCGCCCGCCGGTTTCGCTCATGCGCTTGGCGGCCCGCCCGGTGGGCGCGGCCAGCAGGATCTTGCTCTTGCGGCCCTCGAACACCTTGATCACGGTATTAATGACCGTGGTCTTGCCGGTGCCGGGGCCGCCGGTGATCACCAGCGCCTTGCCGCTGATGGCGGCGCGCACGGCTTCAATCTGCTCGTCGCCCAGTTCCAGTTCGGTATGGCGCAGCCCTTGGCGCAGGGCCTCTTCCTTGTCGGGAAAGGCCACGGACTTGGGCGAATGCAGAATGCGGCGCAGGTAGTGGGAAATGCCGGCTTCGCACTGGTGGCTCCAAGCCAGGTAAACCCCGGTGCAGCGAAAGTTGCCCCGCCCGTCGCGCAACTCTTCCAGCACCACCCGCTCCTGGCCTTCCAGGCTGTGGATGGCCTTGCCCGCGAGATCCGGCTCGATGTCCAGTTCTTCCGAGGCTTTTTGCAGCAATTCGTCGAAAGGATAGAACACGTGGCCGTCGTCGTTGAGCTTTTTCAGGGTGTAGAGCACCCCGGCCTCGGCCCGCAGCGGACTGTCCTTGGCCACGCCCAGTTTCAGGGCGGCGGCGTCGGCGCTTAAAAAGCCGATGCCCCGGATATCCATGGCCAGGCGGTAAGGGTTGCCCCGCACCACTTCCAGGGCGTCCGGCCCGTAGTGCTTGAAAATGCGCACCGCATAAGAAGTGGAAATGCCGTGCGGCTGCAAAAACATGATCAGGGAGCGGATGGAACGATGCTCGCTCCAGGCGCTTTTGATCGCTTCGAGCGTTTTCAGGCCGAGCCCCTTCACTTCCGCAAGCCGATCCGGCTCCTCGTCCAGAATGCGAAAGGTCTCCTCGCCAAAATGGTCCACGATGCGGCCGGCCATGCGCAGGCGAACTCCGTGAATCAGGCCGGAGCCCAGGTAATGCCGGATACCCTCGGTGGTGGCGGGCAGAATGATGTCGTAGTGGTTGAACTGAAACTGACGGCCGAAGCGCGGGTGCTCCACCCACTGTCCCTGAAAGCGCAGGGAAGAACCGGGCTGCGGGTCGAACATGTTGCCCACGGCCGCGAAAGGGTCCAGGCCGCGATGCGGCTTGAGCCGGAGCACGCTGTAGCCGTTGTCGGCATTATGAAAGAGCACGCGCTCCAGCGTGCCGCTGATTTCCTCCAGAGCGAAGGAAGCGTCCAGGGCGGCCTGGGTGTGGGAGCCGTTGCCGTTCTTTTTATCGGCCATGCGCCGCCTCCGGCGGATTTTTTTCAAGCAGGCGCAGGATCAGCCCCGCCGCCTGCCGGGTGCCGCCCCGGCGCGGGGCCAGGTACTCGGCAAACTCGCGTTTGACTTCGCCTTTCGGCCTGGCTTGGCGCAAGAGTTCCAGCAGGGTCGGCGCGAGTTCCGCGCCGGACTCCAGACGGCGCGCCAGCCCCCGGCTGAACAATTCCTCGCCCGCCCAGTAAAAATTGCTCCAGTGCGGCCCAATGCAGGGGATCAGCCCGGTGGCCAGAGCTTCCAGAAAATTCTGCCCGCCCAGAGGGGCGAGGCTGCCGCCGACAAACACGGCCGAAGCCAGGCGGTAAAGGCTGCCGAGCTCGCCGAAAACATCCCAGAGCAGCACCCGGCCGGGCGCGGGCGCGACTTCAGACAGGCTGCCGTACCCGGAACGCAGGCTGTAAGTTATCCCGAGCCTGTCCAGAGCTCCACGCCAGGCCTGGATGCGATGCAGGTGGCGGGGGGCCAGCGCCAGGGCGCTGCTCGGAGCCCGCGCCAGCAGTTGCGGGATGGCTTCAAGCAGGACGCTCTCTTCTTCCTCGCGCGTGGAGGCCAAAAGCAACAGGCCGCCGGGCGGCAAGGAGCCGGCGGCCGGGAGAGCTTCTTCCGGCGCTTCAACGGGCGGCGTTTCAGCGGGCAGTAGGCGGTCAAATTTCATGTTCGGCATGAGCGCGCGTACCGGCCGATTCAAGGCGCTATTTTCTCCGTCCGCGACCTTGGGGTCGAAAATTTGGCAAAACCGCTGCAAATCGCCGGCAGCGGTGGCCAGAATGGCCGCCGGGGCCAGACGGCGCAACCAGGGGCGGAGCCAGCGGTAAGCCTTGCAACTCCCCTCGGTCATGCGCGCGTTGACGATGGCGCCGGCCACGCCGGCCCGGGCGCAGGCGGACAGAAGCCCGGGCCAGATTTCCGTTTCCAGCAGCACCAGCAAAGAGCCGCCCCCGGCCGGCCGGCCGGAGCCCTGGCCGAAGGCCTGCTGCACCGCCCGGCTGGCCACGGCTTTTTCGTCAAGAGGCAGGTAGTTGACGGCCAGGCGCAAGGCGGCGCAGGCCGGGTCCGACTGGGCTCGGTGCAGCACCTCCAGCCCCTGTCGGGTGCAGGTGGTGCACAGCGCTTGCAGCCCCGGCGACAAGGCCGCAAGCTCTTTCAAAAGCTCCCAGGCCAGGTAGGCTTCGCCGCCGGAGGCGGCCTGCAGCCAGAGCCGGCAAGGCGCGCCGGGACGGGCCGGGTTGATGGCCCCCGTTGCCTGCAGGGCGGCGGTAAAAGGCCAGGCCGGCGGGACGAGGCGTTCCGCAAAATCGTCCTTCAGGCGTTTGTGCCTGCGCAAGAGCGGACGGGCGGCTTTCCAGAGCAGCGAATACAAGCCGGCCAACCCGGTCAGCCCTGCCGGCGCCGTTGGGCGGCGGCCAGGCCGAGCTTGAGCAGGCGCCCCACCAGGTCTTCATAGCTCAGGCCCATGACCGCGGCTTCCTGCGGCACCAGGCTGGTGGCGGTCATGCCGGGCAGAGTGTTCACTTCCAGCAGCCAGGGCTCGCCGTAGTCGGGGTCGTCGCCCGGCAGCACGAAGTCGGAACGGCTGTAACCGGAAAGCCCGAGGGCCAGGTGCGCCTTGAGGGCCAGCTCCTGCACTCGTTTGGTAACTTTATCGGGCAGCGGCGCCGGACAGATCTCCTCGGCCGCTCCTTTGGTGTACTTGCTCACGTAATCGAAAAATTTACCGCCGGCGTGCTTGGGCCGAATAAGTATGGGCGGCATGGCTTCGGCGACTTCCGTCACCTTTCCGTCAATTTGCCGCAAGCTTCCCAATACTCCACAGGTAACTTCGTGCCCCCGGCAGAGCGGCTCCACGATAAATTCGCCGGCAACCACAAAAAGCGTGTCCAGAGCAGCCTCGAGTTCGTCCGGCCCGTTCACCATGGCCAGCCCCAGGCTGGAGCCGCCGGTGTTGTGCTTGATGAAAATCGGGTAGTCAAAAGGCGGCCGCCAGTTTTGGTCCGGCCGGGCGGTGAGGAGCGTCCAGTCCGGCGTGAGCATGCCGTGATGCCGGAACACGGTTTTGGCGGCGTCCTTGTTCAGGGCCAGGAAGGAGCCGGCCGGAGCGGAGCCTTGGTAGGGCAGGCCCACGGCGTCCAGCACGGCCTGGACCACGCCGTCTTCACCGGGGGAGCCGTGCAGGTTGATGAAGGCGCAGTCCTGCCCGGCCGCGGCGGCGCACAGGCCGTCGAGCGAATGCTCCGGATCGAAGCGGGTAACGCTGTGTCCGAGATTTTCCAGGGCCTTTTCGATGATTTTGGCGCCGTTCAGAGCCACTTGGCGCTCTTTAGACCAGCCGCCGGCTATTAAAAGAATATTCATGCAGTGCTACCTCCAGAAGCTCCGAGAGCTTGGTTTCAATTTCTTTGGCTTGCAAAAAGGCATGCGCCAGGGAGTTACGACTGCGCTCGGTTTTTCCGTAGCGCTCGAGCAGGTCGGCAAAACGCTCCTCCAGGCTTACAATCCGGTCGTGTTGGACCCGTTTGTCGGCGTAGCCGGCCAGGAGCACGTGCAGGGCGTGGTCGTTGGTTATATCCACCCGCCAGGGCCAACCCACGTGGTGATAAACCATTTGCGCCACCAGGGGGTTGCGGGTTTCGCGCAACACCACCGCCGCGCCCAGTTGGGCGTGGTCGCCGCCGTGCTTGATGGTGTACATTTTGGCAAGGTCGTGCAGGAGCCCGCCGGCCAGCAGGTAGGGCGGCATGAGGTCGCGCCCCCGGTTGCGGAGCAGTTCGCCCGCGTCGAGCATGACCCGGGTCACCTGCCGCGAATGGTTGCGGATGTGCTCCGGCACGCCATAGCGGTCCCACAGGGCCAGGCAGGCTTTCTGGTCCGGCGTGGGCAGGGTTTTGTCCAGGCCGGGCGGGAAGCTGACTCCCGGCACTTCCGGCAGGCGCGGGCAGCCGGCCGCGGCCATTTGCCGCAGGCTTTCCTGGCTGGGAGTTTCGGGCATTGGCGTGACCTTGTTATAAGTTTATCAGTTCAACTTGGCCGGCTTCCAGGGGCCGACCCAGGAACAGGGAACCGATACGGGCAAAGCGGACCTCGTCGTCCGTGGTCATGAAGCGTGTTTTGCCCTGGCCAAGGTTCCGGCCGCTACGCAGCCCCCGGCCGTCCAGCGCTTCGGCTGCGGCTGCGGCCGTGGTGGCGGCCGAGTCGACAATTTTGATCTCCTCGCCCAGGATGGCGCGCAAAGCGCCGGCCAGGGGCGGAAAGTGCGTGCAGCCCAAAACCAGGCACTCCGGCATCCGTCCGTCCGGCGTCCGGGCTGTTTCCGCCGGAAACACCGGCGCCAGGTAGCGCCGGGCCACGGCTTCCACAATGGGGCCCTCCATCCAGCCTTCCTCGGCCAGGGGCACGAACAGCGAACAAGCCTGCGCCGCCACCCTGGCCTGCGGGTTTATTTTATGAATGGCCGCCTGATAGGCGCCGTTGCGAATGGTCGATTCGGTGGCGATAACTGCGATGCTGCCGTTCCGAGTAGCGGCGCAGGCGGCGCGGGCGCCGGGTTCCACCACTCCCAGCACCGGGAGTTCGGGCCAGGCGGCGCGCAAGTCGTCCAGGGCGGTGGCCGAGGCGGTATTGCAGGCAATGACCAGGAGCTTTATCTTCTGCTCCACCAGCTTGGCCGCCGCCTGGGCCGCGTAGCGGGCCACCGTGCGCGGGCTTTTGGTGCCGTAGGGAAGGCGGGCGGTGTCGCCCAGGTAAATCATGTCTTCGTCGGGCAGGCGCTCCATCAGGGCGGCCAGCACCGTCAGGCCGCCCATGCCGGAGTCGAACACCCCGATAGGCAAATCGGAACTCATGCAAAAAAGCCTTTGCTTGTTACTGCGGTCTTAATCATCAATTATTTCGTAACTGCTGGTGACGAGCGGCGCGTGCAGCGCATCCAGCACCCGTTCGATCAGGATGCCGTCGCGGGTGGGCAGGTCATGCCCGAAAGTGGCGCGTATGCCCAGGGTGACGAACTGCACGGCCCGGTCCAGGGCCATGGGCAGGCTGTCGCCCATGAGCAGGCAGGCCGTGAGCACCGAGGTAAAAGTATCGCCGGTGCCGGGGTAAAAAGCCGGAATATATTCGCAATCCACTTTCCAGAAGCGGTTTTGCAGGGCGTCGTAGGCCATAACGGCGCTGCCGCTCTTGTGGCGGCTCGGCAGGGGCGCGCTGGTCAGCACGGCCAGCTTCGGCCCCATGGCGGCCAGGGCGCGCAGCCAATCCTTGATTTGTTTTTCATCGGCAAAAATGCTCTGCCGGTGGCGCTCTTCCGGGCTTTGCGAGGCGGCTGCGGGCATGGGTTCGCCCAGGAGCATGGCCGCTTCGGTATAGTTCGGGGTAATGCAGTCGGCCTTGCCCACCAGCCAGCGCAGACTTTCCACCATTTCCCCGGTCATGGTGGGGTCGAGCTTGCCGTTGTCGCCCAGCACCGGATCCACCACGGCCAGTCCGCCGGGGGCCAGGCAGGAATCAAGGCACTCGGCCACGGTCGCGGCTTGGGCCGGCGAACCGAGAAAGCCGCTGTAAATGGCGTCAAAGGACAGCCCCAGACGCTTCCAGTGCTGCAAAAAATCGTGCATGGGGCCGGTCAGGTCGACAAAGCAAAAATCGTCAAAGCCGCCGGTCTGGGAAGAGAGCACGGCCGTGGGCAACGGGCAGACCTGAATGCCCATGGCCGAAAAAACCGGAATGACCACGGTAAGCGAAGTGCGGCCGAAGCCGGAAAGGTCGTGAATCGCGGCTATCCGCGTCAGGGGGTTGCGCATGCTGGTTCCGCCTCCGGTTCAAGATCCGAATTCCGGTTACCGGTTATTGGGTGCCGGGTGGAGCATCCTAATCCCTCAAAAGCGTTGTGGCAAGGCGCAAGCCGGGCGAAAAAAACCAGCCTCGGCAATATTCCCGCTGGCCCGCCGCCGCGGCTCAAACTTGAGGAAACGCGGATTAATACGGCATTATCTGGCGATCATGGCTTTCAACATGTCGGCGCAGCCTTCGGCGCTGTGGCTCATGTCGTGCAGGCTTTCCACAAAGTGGATAAGCTGGTAGATTTCCTTAAAATCCATGCTGGAGTTAAATATAACCGGCAGCATGTCGTTCTGGACCTTGTTGACCGCCTTGTGGTTTTTCCGGATGGCGCGATAAAAATCCTTGGCTTCCTCCCGGTCGGCGGATTTTCCGGTAAGCAGGTGGCCGGTTATCTCCAGGGCCGGGTGCAACAGTTTGATGCTGCGCGAAACCAGCTTGATGTAATTCGCGAGCTTGCGCTGGAACTGCTGGGGTATGGTCAGGGAACGCATGGAAATCCAGAACAGGCTGTCCTGGCCCGCATCAAGAATGTCGTCCTGCTGCCTAGTGTAGTTGAAAAACAGCATTTGATCCACACTGGTCACCAGGCCGCGCGGCATATGGTTGCGAATGTCGCGTTTCACCTTGTCGGCGTGGTCTTCCACCTCGTTCACTTCGGCCAGAAGGTCGTTGAACTCCTGGCTGGTGAAGTTGCTGCCTTCGTCAATAAAGACGGTCATGGAGCGCTCGATAAGCTCCATGCCTTTGGCGATGAGCTCGTAATGCTCCATCAGACCGTCAAAGGGCGAGCGCGTGTTCAGCAGCCCGAAAAAAGGAACCCTCATCAATTACCTCCGCCGTCTTTCAAGTCAACGGCTAACTGAATAAATAGCGTAGCAGCGTATAAATGACTATGCAACTAAAAGCCGCTATCGGAACCGTAAGAATCCAGTACAGAACGATTTTGCCCAACACACGGAAATCGACGGCGGCAAAACCGCGGGCCAGACCCACCCCGACCACCGCCCCGATGGTGGCGTGCGTGCTGGAAACCGGCATACCCAGGTTCGTGGCCATCATGACCGTGGTGGCGGCGCCAAAATCCACCGCGAAGCCGCGTGAATGGTTGATTTTGGTAATGCGCTCGCCCACGGTGCTCATGACCCGGTGCCCCATCATAAAAATGCCGAAGGCTATGCCGGCCCCGCCCATGAGCAGGAGCCAGAGCGGAATTTCGACCGCGCCCAACATGCCGGACTGCCGGTAAATCATGTAAATGGCCGCCACCGGGCCGATGGCGTTGGAAACGTCGTTGGAACCCTGGCAGAGCGCCACGTACGAGGCGGTGCCCACCTGCATGCGTTTGAACACGCCCTCGATGTTTTTGGCGTCCTTGCCGGGCCGGTTCAGCAAGCGGGGGAGGATTTTATAACAGATGACCATGGTCAGGAACATGAAGGCCGCGCCGAGAAGCGCGGTCTGCCACAACGCCAGATGCATGCTTTTGCCGGCCGGGGTTTTGGAAAGGAAGGAAAGAAAGATGATCAGGGCGGTCAGCCCCACCCAGAACGGCACCCAGCGCATCGCCCCCTTGCGGACTTGGCGGCTGAACAGAATGTAGCGGCGGATATGCATGAACGAGACGTAGGAAATAATCACGCCCAGGAGCGGCGAACAAATCCAGCTGAGCACGATTTTGAACATCACGCTCCAGTTGACCAACTCCGGCCCGCCCAGGACCAGCCCCAGGCCGATGATGCCGCCCACTACCGAATGCGTGGAGGAAACCGGCAAACCGGTGAGGGTGGCGATGAGCACCCACAGACCGGCCGAAAGCAGGGCGGCGAACATGCCGAGCATGAACTGGAATTTGTCCGGCACGCTGGCCGGGTCGATAATGCCGGTGGCGATGGTGCTGGTCACCCCGGCGCCCAAAAAAATCGCGCCCACACAGTTAAGTATGGCCGCGACCACCAGAGCCTGCCGGAGGCTGAGCGCTTTCGAGCCTACCGAGGCCGCCATGGCGTTGGAGACGTCGTTGGCGCCCAGGGCGAAGGCCATGAAAAAACCGGCCGCCACGGAAAGCGCCAAAACCAAAGTTACTGCATCCACTTAAGGGATTCCCTGACGATTAAAGATATATTAAAAACTACCTGGGAGCCGGAGCGGGCCGGAAGCACAGGCCCGGGAAAATTCAGTACTTTTCAAGGCATCTCGCTTCTATAGCAAGGGAGGGGTTTTTGTCAATGCGGCGCTGACGGGCCAGAGCTGCCGCGCCTGCTGCCGGCCGATTTTGCCAAAAATGCGGTTTGGCCGGGGCGGGTGCGCGGGTGCGGCATTTCCTTATGGCAAGCCTGAATTTTGCCTGGCCGGCTCCAGCCTCCTGGCAAAAAAATGGTCCGGGCCTGTAGTTTTGTTGCGTTTTAAACTTGCCCTTTGCAAAACCTTTGCGCTATAACGACTCGAGATGTATTCTAAAAATGTTCTAGAAATTTTACGGAGCCCGCTTTGCGCGGCCCCGGCCATTTTACAGGTTTGCAAGGGGGTTTTATTATGCGGTCAAAGAGCCGGTCTGAAACGGTAAAAGCGGTAAAGTGGCCGCTGATTCTGCCAGTCCTGGTATGCGCTTTTGCCTTGATGCTCCAGGGTTGCGACAAAAAAGTAATCCAGAGCCCGGGCGGCGGCGCGCCGTCCTACCGGGTGCCCGGCGACTCCAGCGGCGCCAGCGTGCCCACCGGTCCGGCCGGCAGCGGCAAGCCTTCGGTGGTGACCATTTACGAAAGCCCCAGCGTGGCGGCCGGCGACCCCGGCACTTCGCCCTACACCGTGCAGGGCAAGACCTACCACCCCATGCTCAGCGTGGATACCTACAGCGAAGAGGGCATTGCTTCCTGGTACGGCACCGATTTTCACGGCAAGGTCACGGCCAGCGGCGAGCGTTATGACATGAACGCCAAGACCGCCGCCCACAAGGTGCTGCCCTTCGGCACGCTGGTGCGGGTGATCAACCTGGAAAACGGCAAGACCACCGACGTGCGCATCAACGACCGGGGGCCCTTCGTGGAAGCCCGCATTATCGACCTTTCCCGCGCCGCCGCCCGGGATATCGACATCATCAACAAAGGCACCGCCATGGTGCGCATTGAAACCCTGAACAAGGTCACCGGCCTGCGGGACGGCGAACTGGCGGGCCGTTTCTACGTGCAGCTCGGCTCCTTCGCCAAGGAAAGCAACGCCGACGGTCTGGTCAAAACCCTGGGCCGCGCCGGCACCAAGGCGCGCAGTCTTTATTCCGTGAATGTGAACATGTGGCGGGTGCAGGCCGGGCCCTACGACAGCCTGAGCGCCACCGCGAAAGCCGCCGACAAGCTGCGCGGCGAATTCCCGGATTGTTACATTGTGGCGGACTAGAGCATTTCGTCATGGAAAAAATTTATTCCGGTAAAATGCTCTGGCCTTGTGAAGCGAAGCGTAGCAAGGCCCTCGAGATTGGCGTAGGCGAGCTTTGCTCGTCGTTAAGCGACAATCTCAAGCGCGAAATGCTATAGAGGCAAGGCTCAATTCGCTGTTTCGGGCACCAAGCAAAGCACAAGGACGCAGCGTGTCACATAAACTGGAGTTCCGCATCAGCGGTATGCATTGCGCGGCCTGTTCCAGCCGCATTGAACGCGTGCTCTCCCGCCTGCCCGGGGTGGCCAGGGTCGAAGTCAGCCTGGCCTCGGAAACCGCCCACATCACTCTGGCCCCGGCCGTTGAAGCCTCGGCCCTGCGGGCGGAGATCCTCGCCAAAATTGAAGGCTTGGGCTTTGGCGCCGCGTATGGCGGCGACGGCTCCGAGCGCGGCCTGGCCGAAGCCGGGCAACGCTGGGAGGAACACAGCCGCGCCCAGGCCGGCGAACTGGCCGCCCGGCTAAAAGATTTGAGATTTTCCATCCTGTTCGCCGGACTCATCGTTATAGTTTCCATGGGCGAAATGCTGGGCCTGCCGTTACCCGGTTTTATGGATCCGCACCATCAGCCGCTTAATTTCGCTCTGTCGCAGCTTGCGCTCTGTCTGCCGATCCTCTATTCCGGCCGCCGTTTTTACACTGCCGGCTTTCCGGCTCTCTTGCGCCGTTCGCCCAACATGGACAGCCTGGTGGCCGTGGGCACCGGCGCGGCCTTCCTGTACAGCCTCTGGAACACCGGCGCCATTGCCGCCGCCCTGCTCGGCCATCTGCCGCCCGCGAGCGTCATGCCCCGGGTCATGGATTTGTACTACGAGTCGGCAGCCGTGCTCATTGCCCTGATTTCCCTGGGCAAATATCTGGAACTGCGCTCGCGCGCCCGTACTTCCGAAGCCATCAGAGGGCTGCTGGACCTGGCCCCGGAGCAGGCCTGGCTGCTCGCCGCTCCGGCCGCCGCTCCGGTAGACGCCCTGGCGCAGCCTTGGCCCGAAAAATTTTTGGCGGCCGAGCCCAGGCGAATCCCGGCGGCCGAGGTCAAAGCCGGCGACATTTTGCTGGTCCGTCCGGGCGAACGGGTGCCGGTGGACGGCGAAATCGTGGAAGGCGCCTCCAGCCTAGACGAAGCCATGCTCACCGGCGAAAGCCTGCCCGTGGACAAAACCGCCGGCGACAAAGTGGCCGGCGGCACCATCAACAAGCAAGGCGTTTTCGCCATGCGGGCCGAAAAAGTCGGGGCCGACACCGTGCTGGCCCGCATCGTCAGCCTGGTGCAGTCCGCCCAGGGCTCCAAGGCCCCCATTGCCGGCCTAGCCGACCGCATTAGTTATTATTTCGTCCCGGCGGTCATGCTCGTCGCCGTTCTGGCCGGTCTGGCCTGGCATTTCGCCGGGGCCGAAACCGCCTTCAGCATCCGCATTTTCGTGGCTGTGCTGGTCATCGCCTGCCCCTGCGCCATGGGGCTGGCCACCCCCACTTCGATCATGGTCGGCACCGGGCGCGGCGCGCAACTGGGCGTGCTGGTCAAAAGCGGCCAGGCCCTGGAAAACGCTTCGCGCCTTAACGCCCTGGTTATGGATAAAACCGGCACCCTGACCCGGGGCGAGCCGGCCCTGACCGACATTCTGGCCTTGCGGCGCAGCCCGGTCTATCCGGCCGGCCTGGATGCCGCCGGCCGCGCCCGCCTGGCTCTGCAACTGGCCGCCTCGCTGGAGTCATTTTCCGAGCATCCCCTGGCGCGGGCCGTGCTTGACGCGGCCCAAGAGCAGGGCATCCGGCCGCTGAACCTTGAAGATTTCAGCGCTTTGCCCGGGCGCGGCCTGCGCGCCGTATTCCGGACCGGGCTTGGCTCGGCGCCCGGCCTGGAGCCGGATCCGGGCATTTTCCTGCTCGGCAGCCCGGCCCTGGCCCTGGAGGAAATCCATCCGGCCCTGGCGGAAGCCGTGCCCGGTCTGCTTCAGGAAATGGAAGAATCTATCGATAATTTGACGACACAGGGCAGGACGCCGCTCATCCTGCTCAGCGTCAGCCCGCAACCGGTGACGGGCAAAGACGGGGCCGGCGGCGCCATTCCCATGGCCGTGCTGGCCGTGGCCGATTCCCAGCGCCCGGAAAGCCGGGCGGTGGTGCAACAGCTTGAAGAAATGGGTCTGCGCGTGCTCATGCTTACCGGCGACAACCGCCAGACCGCCTCGGCCGTGGCTTATTCTTTGGGTGTAAGCGAAGTGATTGCCGAAGTTCTGCCCCGGGACAAGGCCGACAAGGTGCGCGAACTCCAGGC
>JAISDX010000056.1 GCA_031264465.1 Deltaproteobacteria bacterium
TCCTGGAATATGCCGGGCAAAACGCCGCCAAGCTCATGAGCGCTTACGGGAATATCTCCATGGCCAGCGTCGGAGCCATTCAGCGCGGCCTGATTGGCCTGGAACACGACGGCGTGGACAAATTTTTCGGCGAACCGGCCCTGAATATCGACGACCTGCTCCAGATGGCCGGCCCCAACGGCGGGGACGGGGTTATAAACATCCTGGCCGCTGACAAATTGATGCAGGCTCCAAAAACCTACAGTACCTTCCTGCTCTGGCTGCTCAACCGCCTGTTTGAAGTGCTGCCGGAAGTGGGCGACCTGGAAAAGCCCAAGCTGGTCTTCTTTTTTGACGAGGCCCACCTGCTGTTCAACGACACGCCCTCGGCCCTGCGCGAAAAAATCGAACAAGTGGTGCGCCTGATTCGCTCCAAGGGCGTGGGAGTGTATTTTATTTCGCAAAGCCCTTCCGACCTGCCGGATTCCGTACTCGGACAGCTTGGCAACCGTATTCAGCACGCCCTGCGCGCCTATACGCCCAAAGATCAGAAGGCGCTGAAAGCCGCGGCGGCCAGCTTTCGCGCCAATCCATCATTTAATACCGAAACAGCCATTGCCGAACTGGCTACCGGCGAGGCCCTGGTTTCCCTGCTCGACGCCAAGGGAGCCCCGGCCCCGGTGGAACGGGCTTTCATCCTGCCGCCGCAAGGGCAACTCGGTCCGCTGGACGCGGCGGAACGCCAAACCATGGTGCAAGGCTCGCTCCTTTACCGTTACTATGCCAAAGGGCAGGATCGGGAAACGGCATTTGAAATCCTGAGCGAGCGCCAGGCCAGCACGCCCAGCGACAAGGAACTGGCCGCGCAAAAAAAAGCTGAGGCCGCCCGCCTGAAAGCCGAAGAAAAAGCTCGGCTGGACGCGGCAAAGGTCCAGCAAAAGGAAGCGGCGCAAAACCGCAAATTCTGGAAAAGAATGGGCACCTCGGTGCTGGCCCCGGTGGCTCGGCAGGTACTGGGCGGGTTGTTCAAAAGAAAATAGCCAAAGGCTGTTTCTAAATACCGGCCCGGTGCTCGAACTGCGGCGCACCGCCCGCCTTCAGGCTTTGCGCTCCATCGCCGCCTTGGTCTTACGGGTGGGTGCGGCTTCAAGCGGGTCTGCCGGCCAGGGGTGTTTGGGGTAGCGGCCGCGCATTTCCGCCCGCACTTGGGCGTAGGTGTTCTTCCAAAAATGCTCAAGGTCGCTCGTCACCTGCAAGGGCCGCCCGGCCGGGGAAAGCAGGTGCAGCGTCAGTGGGCAGCGACCTCCGGCAATGCGCGGCGTGGCCGTCTGCCCGAACATTTCCTGCAACTTCACCGCCAGTACCGGCCCGGCTTCGGACCCGGCGTAATCTATTTTGGCCGAGGTTCCGGAAGGCACGGTCAACCGCTCGGGCGCCTCCTCGTCCAGGCGGCGGGGCAGCGGCCAAGGCAGCAGGGAGCGCAGGGCCGCCCCCAAGTCGATATTACCGAACTGCGAGCGCCGGGTTATCCCGGCCAGCCAGGGCGAGAGCCAATTGTCACTGCCGCCTTGCAGGGCGACGAGCAGCGCCCGGTCGCTTACATCCGGCCATACCGGTTCTTGATCCTGTGTTACATCCAACTGCCGCAGCAACAGCACCCGGGCCTGCCACTGGCGCAATTCTTCCGTCCAGGGGAGGCTACCCGCCCCCAAGCGGATAATCCTTTCCAGCACGGCCCGCTGCCGCCTGGCCGCGAGTTCCGGCGGCAAAGGCTCTTCCAGGCGGCGCTCGGCCACAGTCAGGGCGTCCAGCCGGGTAACTTCCCGGCTGACCAGCGCTTCCTCGCGCTCGTCCCAAAAAATTTCCAGATCCTTGCGCAAGCGCCGCCCGTGCAGGCGGTGAAAATCTTCCTCGGCCAGCGGGGCGGCCAGGCGAATGATATGGTCGGCGCCGCCTCTTTTGCCGGCCGTGGCGGTCGCGGCTGTAAGATTGGCCACGGCCAGCCAGGCGCAGCCGGCCAGTGCATCTTCCGGCGGCAACGTGCCGCCCTGCCCCGAGGCCAGGGTAAAGCCGGCCCCCGCCTCCGCAGACCGGCGGCGGGCTATGCGCTCCGGCCAGGCCAGGCTCAGCAACGCCCCGCTGTAATCTTCCAATTCCGGCGGCGGCAGTTTGAAGGGTCCGTGCTGACCGGCCTGGAGCCAAATTTGCGCCGCCGCCTCGCGCAGGCGGCGGTTTTCCGGCCGATTAAACAAAGACAACCGCAGACGAATGTCCGCTCCCGCTCCTCCACCCGCTGCGGCCCGCGCCCGCAACGGGTCGCGCTCGGCCGCCAGGGCGGCCAGACAAGCGGCCAAGCCGGCCAGTTCCGGCCCGGCTTCCAGCACCATGTGCCCGAGGCGCGGGTGCAGCGGCAAACGGACCAGGGCCTGCCCGTGCGCGGTAATATGCAAAAAACCCCGCCCGGCACTCCCAAGCGGCGTTTGCGCGCCCTCTTCCGCCGCGCCTAGGCGCAGCAAGGTGCCCGCCGCTTCACGCAGGGCGGCGGACGGCGGCGGAGTGAGCCAAGCCAGGTCTTCTACATTGCTGCCCCAAGCCAGGAGGTCCAGCAGCAAGGGGGCCAGATCCGCCTCCAGAATTTCCGGGCGGGCGTGCTCGGGCAGAGTTTCGCCCTCCGGCCAGAGGCGCAGGCACAGGCCGGGGGCCAAGCGGCCGGCCCGGCCGGCCCTCTGTTCAGCATCATCGCGACTTTCGCGAAACGTCACCAGACGGCTCATGCCGCTGGCCGGGTCAAAACGGACCGAGCGGGCCAGCCCGCTGTCAATGACGGTGCGCACGCCTTCAATGGTCAGGCTGGTCTGGGCGATGGCGCTGGTCAGCACCACTTTGCGCCGGCCCGGCCCGGCCGGGGCGATGGCCGCGTCCTGCTGTTCCGGCGGCAGGTCGCCGTGAAGGGAAAAAATATCGATCGTACCGGCCAGGGATGGCGGCAGCGATTGGGTCAGGTCTTGGGCCGCAGCGCCGATTTCCGCCGCCCCTGGCAGGAAAACCAAAATATCGCCCGGCTCCGTTTGCAAGGCCCGCCCAACGGCCAGGGAGGCTTTCCGGGCCAACTCCCGCAAATCCGGCTGCGGGCCGCCGAGTGCCTCTTTAAGCGGGGCGTGGCGGATTTCCACCGGCCAGGCCCGGCCGGACGCTTCAATAAGCGGGCAGTCGCCCAGCAAGGCGCGGAGCGGACCGACCGCCAAGGTGGCGGACATAACCAGCAAGCGCAGGTCCGGGCGCAGGGCGGCGCGCGCCTCCAGGCAAAGGGCCAGGCCCAGGTCGGCCTGCAGGCTGCGCTCGTGAAATTCGTCAAAAATCACGCAGCCCACTCCGGACAGCTCCGGGTCGGCGACGAGGCGCCGGGTAAGCATGCCCTCGGTCAAAAACTCCACCCTGGTGCGGGCCGAAACTTTCTTGTCCAGGCGCACCCGGTAGCCCACGCTGCCGCCGACCTCTTCGCCCATCCGGCGCGATATATAGCGGGCCGCCGCCCGGGCGGCCAAGCGGCGCGGTTCCAGCACCAATATTTTAGATTGCGGCGCAAGCCAAGTGGAATCCAGCAAGGCCAAGGGAATGCGGATAGTTTTGCCGGAGCCGGGCGGGGCCGTAAGCACGGCCAGCCCCGGCTCCAGCAGAGCCCGTTTCAGTTCGGGAATGGCCGCGTCCACAGGAAAAGGCGGAAGTGCGGGAAAAGGCGTCATCAAACAGCGCTCACAGGCCGCGCGAAACCAGTTCGGACAAGCGGAACTCGTCCTCGGGATAGCGCAGCCCTTCCGGGGTGATGATAAAGCTGTCGTAAAGCAGGTCGGACCTGGCGTCGTCCAGCGGCAGAATGCTCCAGCGCGCGCTGTCGGTATTTTCGCGCCCCACTACCAGAACGCTTTTTTCACGAAAGGCCAGCTTCAAGGCCAATAGTACAGTCTCTTTTACGCGCACGGCAAAACCTGTGTAATCTTGGTTTAGAGGCGCAGCTTAACAGGAAGAAGTCCGCTTGCCAAATCCTGCTCATGGAGCAATCAGTGTTTCGGCCTGCTTTCTGTGCACCCAGAGTGATAATTTGTTGTCATGAAATCGCTGAAAAAGAAATTTTTCATAAAATGTGGCTGCTTGTTCATTCTTGGCGTCAACCAAAAAGGCAGCCCAAGCCAATTCATTGCAACAGACCCGACGGACCGCATCCAGAATCAGCAGGCTGCCTATATGCTGCCCCTGCTTCTCTGCGGATACCGCTAATCTGCCCAAGCGAACGGCTGGATAGCGCGGCAGTTTGCGAACTGTATCCTCCGGCAAATCGGCCAGAAGTATGGAAGCCGCGCATAACATATAGAAACCGATAATCGCGTCCGGCCTGGAACTCTCACGAGCAGCTACAACAGTAGCAAAACCTCGTTTCATATCCTGCTCGGCCTGGTTTCGCAGATATGTATCAAGAGCGGGTTCTCCACATGTGAACCCATTTCTGTCCATGTCCGGCCTCAACAACCCAAAAAGCAAACTCATTTGTCAACTATCCGCTCAGCGAACTCGGCAGACAGCCGTTTGAGAAAATGTGTTGATTCCGTTACCTTTTCTTCCAGCAAAGCGCTGACAAGCATTGTCTGATCCCGCATGGTCAGACGGACGATGGCCTGTTCCGTGATGACCTTCTCCGCTTTTTCCAAGGCGGCTTCAATCAGAAAATCCGTACGGGTTCTGCCCTGCATAGCTGCGGCGCGATCAATGGTTTCCTTTACGCTCAGCGGAATGCGGGCATCAATACGGGCCATGGTATTTTCAATATATTGTGTCATGGTACTACCTTAGGTTTATATATACGGCTTTTTACCGTACAAAGCAAAAGGCGGTAATCGGAATATCCGCTTCTTTTCAGTAAAGACTTTGAAGATAGCCGCATTCGTCAAGCTATTTGAACGAAGAGACGCCGCTTCTTCCTTGCGAAAGTATGGATTGGCGGAGTAAGCAAATGGATTTGCTAGAAAAATGGCAGAAAGAGGCGGGCATGGAACAGTGCGTCCGCATGGCCTTTGAAGCGTCCGAGGGCATCAGCGCCCAGAACTTGGCCCAGGCTGCGCAACTGGCCGCTAT
This sequence comes from Deltaproteobacteria bacterium, assembly GCA_031264465.1. Classification (GTDB taxonomy): domain Bacteria; phylum Desulfobacterota; class Desulfovibrionia; order Desulfovibrionales; family Desulfovibrionaceae; genus WRHT01. Next base: position 5,107 of record JAISDX010000056.1, read on the forward strand.
GGGGCATTCCTTCAGCGTGCCGGCCAGCAGCTTGCCCGCCTATCTGGACCAGGCGCAAATGGAAGCGGCGGCCAGAATTATGCGCCGCAACCCGGACGCGGAAAGCG
>JAISDX010000152.1 GCA_031264465.1 Deltaproteobacteria bacterium
CAAGGAAGGGATGAACTACAACCCCGGCGACCCCAACTACGACCTCTTCCGACTGGCCATGCAAACTTCGGCCAAGCGCCTGTTCCCCAACTTCAGCTTTTTGGATTCGCCCTTCAACCTGCCCTTTTACAAGGAAGGCGACTACAACAGCGAAGTCGCCTACATGGGCTGCCGCACCAGGGTTATCGCCAACGTTCACGACCGGAGCCGCCAGGTGACCTGCGGCCGGGGCAACCTCAGCTTCACCTCCGTCAACCTGCCTCGCCTGGGCATTGAAGCCCGGGGCGACCTGGAAAAATTTTTCAGCCTGCTGGACGACCGAGTCGATTTGGTCTTTCGCCAGATGCTCCACCGCCTCAAGATCCAGAGCGCCAAGAAAGTGCGCAACTATCCCTTCCTGATGGGCCAGGGCATCTGGCTGGATTCCGGCGACCTGGGGCCCGACGACGCCATCGCCGAGGTAATCAAGCACGGCACGCTCAGCCTGGGCTTTATCGGCCTGGCCGAAACCCTGGTGGCCCTCGTGGGCAAACATCACGGCGAAGACGAAGCCGCCCGGGAACTGGGCCTTAAAATCGTCAACCACCTGCGCCAGCGCTGCGACGAGGAAGCGGACAAAACCGGCCTCAATTTCACTTTGCTGGCCACCCCGGCCGAAGGGCTGAGCGGGCGTTTTGTCGGCATGGACCGCAAGCGCTACGGCCTGATACCCGGTGTGACCGACAAGGACTACTACACCAACTCCTTTCACGTGCCGGTGAATTTTCCGATCAAATCTTTCCGCAAGATTCAAATCGAGGCCCCCTACCACGCCGCGACCAACGCCGGACACATCACCTACGTGGAGCTGGACGGCGACACCAGCAAAAACCCCGAGGCCTTTGAGGCCATTATCCGCTACATGCACGACCAGGGCGTCGGCTACGGTTCCATCAATCACCCCCTGGACCGCGACCCGGTTTGCGGGTATGTTGGCGTGATTGGCGATGTCTGCCCACGCTGCGGACGCCGGGAAGGCGAGCCGGTAAGCGCCGAAGTGCTGAAACGACTTAAAAAAACGTACCCAGACGTACCTAACTGGGATCACTGACAAGGAGATTGGAGATATGTTGCTGCTGCTTCGCAAGGAAGACAAAACCCTGGCCGATACCAGGAAAATTGGCGCCAATGTCGGGTTTGAGAGGACCCGCCGCATTACCGGCTACCTGGTCGGCACCCTGGACCGCTTTAACAACGCCAAGCGCGCCGAAGAAAGAGACCGGGTCAAGCATGGGGCCTGATCCCCTGCCGGACGGCGCCCGCCAGATTGGGCAGACCGGGCGGCTCAGGATCAACGGCATCGTTGAAGAATCCGTCGTGGACGGCCCCGGGCTGCGCTTTGTCGTTTTTACCCAGGGCTGCCCGCATAATTGCGCTGGCTGCCACAACCCCGACACGCACCGCCTGGGCGGGGGCTATGTTGTGGAAACCCCGGACCTCCTGCGCCAGTTCCGGGAAAATCCCCTGCTGGCCGGCATTACCTTTTCCGGAGGCGAGCCGTTTTTGCAGCCCGCCCCGCTGGTCTGGCTGGCCGCGCAAGTGCGGCGGCTCGGCAAAAACGTGGTAACCTTCACCGGGTTTACCTACGAAAAACTTGCGGACATGAGCCGGGAGCGGCCGGAAATAGGCCGGCTTCTGGATTTGTCCGATATTTTGATCGACGGCCCCTACCTGGAAGATCTGCGCGACCTGGAACTGCAATACCGGGGCAGCGGCAACCAGCGGGTGCTCACGCTGCGCGACCGGGAAGACCTTAGGCCCGGCTGTCGCCATTTCTCATACGAGGACAAATATGACTGCAAAAATAACCATATACATTGTGCGGCACGGGCAGACCGAGTTTAATATCCAGAACACGGTGCAGGGTTTTTCCGACTCGCCGCTGACCGAACAGGGCCGCGCCCAGGCTGCCAAACTGGGCCGCGGGCTAAAAGGCGTTCCCTTCAGCGCCGCCTTTGCCAGCGACCTGGGCCGCCAGCGCGACACCGCCCGGCTGATCCTGGCGGAAAACGACGCCCGGCAACAGCCGGAACTGGCGGAGGTTTACGGCCTGCGCGAATGGAACTGCGGCGGCTTTGAAGAAAAACCCATCCGGGAAATGTGGTCCGCCATCTTCCGCCGGCACGGCCTGCCCGGCCGGGACCTGGCCGCCGAATACAAGCAGCTTGTCGGCAAGCTTGGTTACGAAGGCATTATCCGCGCCATCAACGAATGCGACCCGACCGGCGCGGCGGAAACTTACGAGGAAATCATGAGCCGCGCCAAAGCCGCCATGCGGCGCGTTGTGGACGACACCCTGGCGGCCGGCGGCGGCAACGCCCTGGTGGTCACTTCGGGCGGGCTGGTGCGCAGCATTTTGCACCTGCTGGTTCCGGGACAATACCAGGACCAGAGCATCAACAACTGCGCCGTCACCATCCTGCGCTACGACGACGGAAAATACACCCTGGAAAGCGTGGGGGATGAAAGCTACGTAAAATAATCTTTTTGCTCCCCGGGGGCGATCCGCGGCAACCCGCTCTAAAGTTGGCGCGTCGCCGGCCGATATGCAATGCAACCGCACGGGAGCGCAAGTTGATGCCGCCAGACCCCTGCCGGGCCGCCCGCCAGACCGGCGGCCCTGGCCCTGATGCAATTCTGGCACCACCCTTGCATATTTTTCTTCGCGGAGATCCGTTTTTGGGTCCGAACAGGAAAAATTTTCCCAAAGGGGTTCAGTTATGCCTGCATATTCATCTGGACAAATAAGCATCGGCGGTCTTGGCAACGGCCAGGACTGGACCGAAATGATCGCAGCCCTGAAGAATATCGAACTCAGGCATGCGCAGCAGCTCGGCCGCTGGCGGGATGACTGGCAAACGCGCATTGACGGCTTCAACTCCCTGCGCTCGACCCTCACGGAATACAGCTCCTTCCTGAAGACCATGAACACCAAAGACAAGTTCATGACCAAGGACGCGGCCATCTCCGACTCCACCGTGGCCAAGATTACCAGCAGCGACGGCGCCATTGACGGCTCTTACAACCTGGAAGTCAAGCAGCTCGCCACCAACAGCTTCGCCGGCATCGGCACCACCGTTGCGGACAAGCTCAAGCCCATCACCGACACCGTTACCCAGTTCGAGTATACGTACGGGACCGGCGCCAGCATGGTTACGCGCACGCTGGACATCGGCGCCGGCACCACTCTTGAGGGACTCAAGAACATCATCAACAACGACAAGAGCAACCCGGGCGTGACCGCCACCATCGTGGAGGCGGGCGGCGAGTATTTCCTGCAGCTCTACAGCAAGGAAATGGGCGAAGACACCGACATTACCGTTACTGCCAACTCCGACTTCAAATTCGACGGGGCCTGGCAGACCCAGGCGGGGCAGAACGCCAAGATCAAGTGGAACGGCTTTCCGGCCGAGCCTGACAAATGGTACATTTTCAAATCCAACAGCTTCAACATGTACGGCCTGGGCATTACCCTGCAAAAGCCGACTCCGGCCAATGAACCCGTCACCATAACGGTGAACACCGACACCGGCAAAATCAAGGAAAACGTGGAAAAGTTCGTGGAGGAGACCAACAAGGTCCGCACCGCCATCTTGAACCTGACCTCGGTGAACACGGAAAAAACCGTCACGGACCCGGAATACGCCACCTCCCAGTTCGAAATGCAAAAGGGGAACATTCTTACCGGCAACTACGGCGTGCAGCTCATTTCCTCCATGTTCAAGGACACGACCATGTCGCAGGGCCTGGGTTTTGAGTTCCTGACCATTTTCAACGACGCCAGCTTTACCGGCGACGTGTTTTCCTCGCTGGCCCAAATCGGCCTCAAGACCGATACGGTGCAGGGTTCGGCCACTTTCGGCCTGCTGATATACGAAGACAACGAAAACCTGATGACTCTGGACAAGGCCCTGGCGCTCTCACCCGAAGGCGTGTCGGAGCTTTTTGCCGCCGACAAGCAGGGTTACTGCGATACAAGCGACTTCATGGTTTACGACACCATGAAGGGCTTCACCAAGGCCGGCAAGTGGGAGTTCAGCTATGACGTGGCGGCCGACGGCACGGTCTCGAACATCAAGATCGACGGCCAGAGCGGCCTGTGCACCATTGACTCGGACGGCCTCATTCTGGTGAACGACACCAGCCACCCGGCCTCGGGCCTGCGCATTCTGGTGCTCAACAAGCAGGCGGGCAGCTACCAGGGCACGGCCCGCGTCAAGGACGGCAAGGTCGGCGAACTGATTGACCTGGTGGATAACAAATTCCTGAAGGCCTACAACGAAGACCCGGAGGTGGAAAAGGGCATTCTCAGCATCCTGGAGCGTCAGTACGCGCAAATCAAGGAAAACATCAAGGACAAGATCGACAAGGAAGGCGAGCGCCTGGTCAGATGGGAACGCGACATCAAGCTGCGCTTCGCCCGGCTGGACGAAGTGCTCAAGAAATATGACAACCTTAACGCCCAGTTGGAGTCGCAAATCAAGCAACTGGGCAACAACAGCAGTAAATAAGCCGGGCCGGCGCCCGGAAAGCAGAGAGAGGAGAGGCAATGCAAAAAGTAGTCAGCGCGTATATGCAAGCCAACGTATCAACCACCACGCCCGGCGAGTTGCTGCTGCTGCTTTACGACGGGGGAATAAATTTCCTCAATCAGGCCAAGCGGCTGATCGGGGAACGGGACTACGCCGGCAAGGGGATTGCCATTTCCAAGGCCATGGACGTTCTCAACGAGCTCAGTTCTTCCCTGAACCGGGAAAAGGGGGGCGAACTCGCCGCCAACCTGAACAAGCTCTATTTCTGGTGCAACAGCCGGCTGGCCATGGCCAACCTGAAAATGAACACCGAGATGATCGACGAGGTCATCAAGGTGCTCAGCGGCCTGCGCGGCGCCTACGCCCAGATTCAGAACCTGCCGGAAGCCCAGGCGGCCTCCGCGCAAATTCAGGCCGGCAACAACAGCGATCATGCCATCAGCCGCAACCTGGCGGCCATTAAGACGACGGCCCGGAATACTCTACCGCCGGCCAGCAACCAGCGCGTCCAGGCCGCTTACAGCAAAATGGCGGGGAATGGCCTGTAGAATTCAAGTTATCACGCCCTAAGCGGAGAACAAATTTGCCGGTTACGAAATAAGTTCCAGGCTGAGGGATACTTGCCTTGCCCGGCAAAGGGGGGTACAGTCGGCGGGTTCCGTCAACCTTCAACGTTTTTGCTGTCTGTAACATGTTGATCCGCTGCCCCGAATGCGGCCTGACCCGCCAGGTGAACGAGCAGAAAATACCTGCCGGTTCCGAGTTCGCCACTTGCCCGCAATGCGAGCAACGCTTCCGCTTCCGCACCCTGGAAGCCGCCCCGCCCGCTGAAGACGCCGCCGCCCGCGAACAGCGGCGGCCGCCCCAGCCTGAAGAAACGCAAAAACCGGCCGCGGTCGCCCCGAAAACTCCGGCGGCATCCCCCCCGGACGTCTGGTCGGCCGTGGAGCATTTGGGCGAGAGCTGGGAAAAGGAACAAACCGAAGAACGGCGCCGCCGGCCAGGCGACCTGCCGGACGAGACGCGCCAGGCCTACGGCGGCTTTGAAGAAGATGAAGTGGACGAGGAGCGGCGGCGCGCGGCCATGGACGCTTACCGGCGGCAGGGGGCCTACGGCGAAAAGCCGTCCCTTCTGGCCAACTCCGGCTCCGTGCCTTGGGAATACCAGGGCGGCTTCATGACGCCGCAGGGCTTTTTGCGCACCGTCGCCCTGTCCTTTACCCGCATTCCGGAGTTTTTCGGCGGCATCCCGGCCCGCGGCTCGCTGGGCCCGGCCCTGGTGTTCGCGCTGCTCCTGCGTTGCCTGCAATTCGTAATGGTCTTTTTGTTCATCCGGGTGCGGGTGCAGGACGCGGACGGCCTGGTGACGGAAAAAAACCTGGCCGAACTCGCCAACGTCAGCATCCCGGAACTGGCCGTCACCGTCCTGTTCATCATCATTCTGGCGCAGTTCGCCAGCGCCGCCCTGGTCAACCTGATGATCCGGCTGGTGGGCGGCGAAAACGGGGGCAAGGCCGACTTCCGCCTGGCCTTCAAGGTGCTGGCCTACTCCATGACCCCGCTGGTGTTCGTGCTGGTGCCGCAAATCGGCTTTTTGATCGCCGAGGTGGGCTCGCTGGTCTTTTTCGTGCTCGGCCTGCGCCACGCCTTCAAACTCAGTTGGGCGCGGGTAGCCGTGGTGCTGTCCGTACCGTTTCTGATCATCTTGCTGATGAACATGCAGTTGGCCAGCCTGCTCTAGGGAAAGGCTGATTAATGGTCTTTTTGAGAAAGAAAACTTACCGGCAAGCGGCCATTTTCCGGCGCGCTGCCGCGAGCAGCCGTTCCAGAACTTGTTCCAGCCCCAGGTCGGAGGTATCCACAATAACAGCGTCTTCGGCCGGGCGCAGCGGGGCCAGGGTTCGGCTGCGGTCCTGCTGGTCGCGTTCCCGGATTTGTCTTTCTATTTCCTCAGGCGACGGCAAGTCCGTTCCGCCCACGCCCTGTTCCCGCAGTTGCAGCCAGCGCCGCCTGGCGCGCACGGCCGGGTCGGCATCCAGGAAAAACTTGCAGCAGGCCGAGGCAAAAACCACGCTGCCCATGTCGCGTCCCTCGGCCACCAGCGAGTAAGCGCGGCCCAGTTCCTGCTGGGCCAGCTTGAGAAATTCGCGCACCGGCCCGCGAACGGCCAGCCTGGAAGCCAGCCGGCCGACAGCCTCGCCCCGGATTTCCCGGCCGGGAACGCGCCCGTTACAGGCCAGTTCCCAATCGCCGGAACCGCTTGGCGGCCGCACCAGGCTGAATTCAAGCTTTTCGAGCCGGGCGGCCAAGGCGCTGTCGGCAAGCTCCAGAGCCGTCTCGCCCAGTTGACAAGCCACACAGCGGAACATGGCGCCGGTGTCCAGAAAGGCCAGTCCCAACCCTCGGGCCAGGGAACGGGCCAGGGTGCTCTTGCCCACCCCGGCCGGGCCGTCCAGGGTGATTACCAGGGTTTTATCGCTCATAAGATCCGCTTAACGCTCCAGAATCAATTTCAAACAATCCATGAAAAAATCGTTTTCCTCGGCCAGGCCGACGCTTACCCGGAACATCTCCGGCAGGCCGTAGCTTTTGAGCCGCCGGATGATCACCCCTTGCTCCAGCAGGGCGGTGAACAGGGCCTCCGGCTCCAGGCGGCGGCTTTCCGGCGGCCCGAACATCAGGAAGTTGGAGTGTGAAGGCCAAACCCGGCAGCCAAGCCCCCTCAGGCCGCGCGCCAACTGCTCCCGCCCCAGCCGCACCGTTTTCCGGCTGGCGGCGATAAAGTCATCGTCCGCCAGAGCGGCCAATCCGGCCGCTTCAGCCAGGATATTCACCGAAAAGGGCAGGCGCGCCCGGCACAGGCAAGCGGCCAGATCGGCCGGCATAATCCCGTAACCCAGGCGCAGCCCGGCCAGGCCGAAGCACTTGGAAAAGGTGCGCAGCACCGCCACATTGGGAAATTCCTCCAGGCGCGGCAAGAGCGAGTAATCCTCCGGCCGGTCGGCAAAATCCATGTAAGCCTCGTCCAGCACCAGCAGCGCCCCGGGCGGCAGCGAACGGGCAAAAGCCTCCAGCTCCGCCGCCGGCGGGCAGAAGCCGGAAGGGTTGTCCGGCGTGGTCACGAACACCAGGGCGGTGTTCTCGTCCGCCAAAGCGCGCAGGCCGGCCCAATCGTAGCTGAAATCCCCGCGCAGCGGGCACTCGCGCAACTCCACGCCGCACAGTCTGGCCTGCAGGGTATAAAGGCTGAAGCAGGGGCGGGCCGTCACCACGTTATGCGCCCCGGGCTCGGCCCGGCAACGGATCAGCAGATCGATCACCTCGTCCGAGCCGTTGCCCAGCACAACGCGGGCCGGGTCAACCCCGTGCCGCGCCGCCACGGCCCGCGCCAGTCTGGGAGTGCCGGACTGGGCATAGCGAAAGGCCAGCCCGGCGTGGCGCTCAATGGCCTCGCGCACCAGGGGAGAAACCCCCAGCGGGTTTTCGTTGCTGGCCAACTTGATTACCCGGTCCAGCCCGTAACGCTCGCGGATCTCGTCAATGGAAAGGCCGGGCGCGTACGGCTCAAGGCCAAGCACCGCCGGCCTGACCGAATCCGGACTCTGCAACATGGCACACCCCTTTGCTGTATTATGCGAAAAACGCATTTCAGGCCTATTCAGCCCAAAAAGCAAGCTGAAATTTTGTAAATGCCGCCAGCGGCTCAAGGAGGGCGGCTTCCCTCCCCCGGCTCTTCATCCACGCGAAAACGCCCGCTTGAGCAGGCCGAGGTCCTGGCGGTAAAAGAGGCCGCACAGGGCGAAGAAGACGAGCAGACCCAGGGGCACGCCAAGGGCGGCGCGGGCGACGCCGCCCAAGCCGGCCTGGACGGCGCCGTACTGCGTGAGGATGAGCAGGCCGAACATGACCAGGCTGAAGGCGAGGTAGCTGAGCAGGCTTTTCCAGGGGAAGAAGGGGGTGCGCGGGGAGCACACGCCGGTGCGGCGAAGCATCAGGGCCAGGCCCAGGGTGTTGAACCAGACGGAAACGTTGGCGCTGATGGTTACGGCTTCCAGCCCCAGGCTGGTGAAGTTGAAGAGCAGGAGGTTGCAGCCCACCAGGAGCGCCAGGGAGCAGATGGCCAGGAGCATAGTGAAAAAGGCCTTGCCGCAGGCGTTCAGGGCGGCCAGCATGGGCCGGGCCATGACCAGGGCGGGCAGGAGCGGGGCGTAATAGACCAGGGCGGTCACGGTGAGGTCCAGCGTGTAGTTGCTGAAAGAGCCGTGCCCGAACAGGGCCGCCATGATCGGCCAGGCCAGGGCCAGGGCGCCGAACGTGGCGGGCAGGCTGAAGAGCAGGCCGAGGGAGAGCACTTTGCCGAGCTGGCGGTTGAGTTCGTCCTTGTGTCCGCGCAGGGCCAGGCGGGTGAAGCTGTTGACGCTGACCAGGCCGAGGGCGATGCCGGCCACGGCCAGGGGCAGCTCGATGATGCGTTCGGCAAAATAGAGGGCGCTGACGTTGCCTTCGCCCAGGAAGGAAGCCATGAGCATGGAGATGACCACCCCGAGCTGATAGGCGGCGGCGCCGAACACGGCCTGGGGCGCGCTGCGGGCAAAAGAGCGGCTTTCGCGCGAGTGGAAGGAAAATTTGCCGAACAGGCGGAAGCCTTCTTTGTATAGGCGGGGCAGTTGGATGAGGATTTGCAGGGCGCCACCGGCCAGGAGGCCGTAGCAGAAAATTTCGGCCGCCCGGTAGCCGCTGTAGCGGCCGGTAATGACCAGAACCCCGGCGAAGATCATGGCAATGTTGACGCAGGCCGGGGAAATGGACGGCCCGGTATAGCGCTCCAGAGCCAGGAGCATGCCGCTGACCAAAGTGGCTACCACCACCAGGGGAAGGTACATGAAGCTGATCCGCATGAGCTGGCCGGCCAGTTCGATCAGCATGGGCGAATCGGCGAAACCGGGCGCCAGGATCAGCGCCAGCGAATCCGAAGCGTAAATACAGAGCAGGGCGAACACCAGGGCGATGGCCAGAAACTGCCAGATGGCGGCCCGCCCGAACGCGAAGGCTTCAGCCGGCCCCTGTTGCAGGCGCAGCTTGTTGAAATAGGGAATAAAGGCCAGGGCGACCGAGCCTTCGTAAAAAATGCGGCGGGTGAAGTTGGGTATTCTGAAGGCCACCAGAAAAATATCGGCCACCCAGCCCCCACCCAGGGTCATGGCCAAAAGAACGTCGCGCAGGAGACCCAGCAGGCGTGAAAAAACCAGTCCGGCGCCGATTTTGGCGGTATTGCGCACAAGCCGCGCTCCGCCTTCCGGCCGGCCGGGGAGAAGAGTCAAGTTCTGCGAGGGGCTTTCCCCCGCGGTAAAGTCCGGATTGCTCATAACTTTCTCTTATCCTTTTTTTTGATTTTATGCACGTCCTATCAGTTTGAAATCATGAGCGCTTGTGCGGCTTCCGCCCGGGCGCTTGTCCGGCGGACAAATTTTGCGGTTGCTTACTTGGGCCGGGAATGGCAAAAAGATAATGTTTGTCGGAATTGAGCGGCCGGGCCTTGCGGCCGGAAGCGCCGGCGCGCCGCCCGAGCGGCTATTTCAGAGCATTTCACGCAACCATTCGGCAATGATCGCACATCACCTTAACGAAGGAGACGTCCATGGCTTACGTTGAAAAAAAGACACCTGTTTGTGATGCACTGGTTGAGCGCGATAAAAAAGCAATCGCCAAATGCAACCACCTGTCCTATTACAACTTTGTGGTGGAAAGCGGCAACGGCTCCATCCTCAAAGATCATGACGGCTACCAGTACATCGACTTTCTGACCAGCGCCTCTTCTTTGAACACCGGCGTCAACCATCCGAAAGTAAAGGCCGCCGTCCAGGCCCAACTGGAAAAATTCACCCAGTACACCGCCGCCTACACCTACAACCAGCCGGCCATTGAATACGCCGAAAAACTGAACAGCGTGTACCCCGGCCAAGTGCCGGCCAAAGTGTGCTTCGGCAACTGCGGCTCCGACTCCAACGACGCGGCCATCAAGTTTTCCCGCGCTTACCAGTCCGGCAAAAAAGGCGCCGCCTGCACCAAGATCATCACCTTCATCGACGGTTACCACGGCAACACTTACGGCTCTTCCAGCCTGTCCACCTGCACCACCCGCATGCGCGACAAGATGGGCCCCTTCCTGCCGGACATCTTCCACTTCCCCTTCTACGCGGAAACCGACGAAAAGCATGACGACGATTATTTCGTAAAGGAAATCAAGCAGGCTTTCGCCACTTACCTGCCCCCGGACGAAGTGGCCGCCATCATCATCGAACCCATCCAGGGCGACGCCGGGCTCCTGTCCGCCGATCACCGCTTCATGAAGGCCCTGTACAACCTCTGCCAGGAGCACAACATCCTGTTCATTTCCGAAGAAGTGCAGCAGGCCTTCGGCCGGGCCGGCTACTGGTTCTCCATTGAAGCTTACGGCATCGTGCCCGACGGCATCATCATGGGTAAATCCATTGGCGGCGGCCTGACTCTGGGCGCCTTCATGGCCAAGGCGGAGATCATGGAATGCCTGCCGGCCCCGGCCCATCTGTTCACTCTGGGCGCCAACGCCATTGCCTGCGCCGCCGGCAGCGCGCAGTTCGACGTGATTAAAGAAATGCTGGACGGACCGGCGCTGGGCAACATCACCGCCGTCATGAACCAGTGCCTGGCCAAGCTCAAGCAGGATCACCCCCGGGTGGTGGGCAAGATCTCCGGCGCCAACATGTCGCGCGGCGTCTACATTACCCTGAACGGGCACGACGGCCCGGCCACCCAGGCCGACAAGGACGCCTGCTTCAAAATCCTGTTTGACGGCTACAACCAGACCGACAAAAGCAAAAACGGCCTCATTATGATTTCCCTGGCCGCCAACGTGCTGCGCATCCAGCCCGCCCTGACCATCACCGCCGGGCAGCTTGAAGAAGGCTTCAAGATCATCGGCGAGGCCATGACCAAGTACGAAAACGGAGAAATTCCGGATTCCGTGCTCCGTCACCGCGCCGGCTGGTAATCCGTTACCGGACGCCGTACTTGCCCCCGCCGCGCCTCAGGCCCGGCGGGGGTTTTTCTTAGCGCAGCCTTGCCAAAAATTGAGCCGCGTTCTATTCCTTATAAGCCGCCCGCGCGTCCGCGCGGCGAACTGAAAGGAAACAATATGAAACTCTACTCCTGGAACGTGAACGGCATTCGGGCGGTCAGCGCCAAGCCGGAATGGGACTGGTTCCGCAACCTGGGGGGCGGCTGCATCGTCGGCCTGCAGGAAACCAAGGCCGCCAGGGAACAGGTGGAGCAAAGCCACCGGGAGCCGGCCGGCTACCAGGCCTACTGGCTGCTGGGCCAGCGCAAGGGTTATTCCGGCGTGGCCGTGTTCACCGCCTACGCCCCCCTGGCGGTAAGCTATGAACTGCCGCACTCCCGCTACCAGGGCGAAGGGCGCCTCATTCATCTGGAATTTCCCGATTTCCACTACATGAACGTTTACTTTCCCAACGGCCAGCAGGGCGACGAGCGCCTGGCCTATAAACTGGGCTATTACGACGCCTGGCTGGAATACGCCCAGGAACTGCGCCGGCAAAAACCGATAGTGGTTTGCGGCGACTTCAATACCGCCCATAAGCCTATCGACCTTGCCCGGCCCAGGGAAAACGAAAACACCTCCGGCTTTCTGCCCATCGAACGGGCCTGGCTGGACAAGCTGGCGGGCTGCGGCTACGTGGACACGCTGCGCCACGTCCAGGGCGACCGGCCGGATCTTTACACCTGGTGGTCTTTCCGCATGAACGCCCGCGCCCGGAACGTGGGCTGGCGCATCGATTATTTCTTCGTCTCGGACGAATTGCTGCCCAAGGTCAGGGACGCCTGGATCGAACCGGAAATAAAAGGTTCGGATCACTGCCCCATCGGCCTGGAACTTGATATTACCGATTAGGTGGGTATGGTAAAAAACGACGCCAAATTCGACGCGATCATCGTCGGCGGCGGCCCGGCCGGGTTGTTCGCGGCTTATTGGCTGTGCGAGCATTCGTCCTTGCGGGTCTGCCTGGTGGAGCGCGGGCGGCCGGCGCCGGAGCGGACCTGTCCGTTGACCCGGCCGGGCGCCAGGGGCAAGTGCGTGCAGTGCAGGCCCAATTGCCATATCCTGAGCGGCCTGGGCGGGGCCGGGCTGTTTTCCGACGGCAAGCTCAATTATATCCACAAGCTGGGCAAAACCGACCTGACCCAGTTCCTGCCCAAGTCCGAAGCGGAAAAGATCATCGACGAAACCGAGGAAATTTTCAATCGTTTCGGCATGGACGCGCCGGTTTACCCCTCGGACATGGAAGCGGCCAGGGAACTTCGGCGCAACGCCAGAACCAACGGCATCGATCTTTTGCTGATCCGGCAAAAACACTTGGGGAGCGACTGCCTGCCCGGCTTCATCCACGGCATGTGCCAACACCTGGAAAAGCGGGGGATCTGCATCCGCACCGAGGAACTGGCGCAGGACATCCTGGTCGAAAAAAACCAGGTTTGCGGCCTGGTTACCGATAAAGGCCAACTTGCCGCCAAGGCGGTGATTCTGGCGCCCGGCCGGGTGGGAGCGGACTGGGTGGGCGAGATGGCCCGCAAGTTCAAGCTGCCGGTGAGCCAGCGCGGCATTGAAGTTGGCGTGCGGGTGGAGATGCACAAGGACATCATGTCGGACATCACTAATGTGATTTACGACCCCACTTTCTTTGTGCGCACCCAGCACTACGACGACAGTACGCGCACGTTCTGCACCAACCCGGCCGGCTTTGTCAGCCTGGAAAATTACCAGGACTTCGTGTGCGTTAACGGGCATGCCCTGCGCCACCGCAAGTCGGAAAACAGCAACTTCGCCTTTTTGTCCAAGGTGGTGCTGACCGACCCGGTTTCCGACAACCAGGGCTATGGGGCGGCCATCGGCAAGCTGGCCACCATTATCGGCGGCGGCAAGCCCATTCTGCAGCGCTTCGGCGACCTCAAGCGCGGCCGCCGCTCGACCTGGGGGCGCATCGCCAAGGGCTACATCGAGCCCAGCCTGCCCGACGTGACGCCGGGCGATATCAGCATGGCCCTGCCCGAGCGCATTGTGAGCAACATGGTGGACGGACTGGAGCAGCTCAACAAGGTGGTGCCGGGCGTGGCCAACGAGGAGACGCTTCTGTACGCGCCGGAAATAAAATTTTTCTCCACCCAGGTGGAAAGCGGGGCCAACCTGGAAACCGGGATCGCCGGACTGTTCGTTGCCGGCGACGGGCCGGGGGTTTCCGGCAATATCGTGGGCGCGGCGGCTACCGGGCTGATTGCGGCCAAGGGCTTGGCCTTGCGGGCCTAAAGGCCGGTTAAGGCGGGGCTGCCCGCCGCCCCATTCCACAAAAAAAAGAAGATTGTAATCATGAATATTTTGGACTAACATTTACGGAAGGCCGATTTTTCGGTATTTTGATGAATTTTACCTGCGGCTCTAAAGAGCCCTGATGAAATGCCGATAAACCAGTATGAGAGCAACCGCGCACCGGGCCTGTAAAAAAATCTGGAATTCAGGGTAAAATTTTTCATGGACAAGCGACTCAGCTCACCGCCTCTGAGCAAGGAAGTGCTCG
>JAISDX010000027.1 GCA_031264465.1 Deltaproteobacteria bacterium
GATTTGCCCCTGTACAGCTTTGAGGCCATGGGGCAGACGCAAACCAAAATTCCGACCCAGGTGCTTATTTCCGAACGCCGGGAGTATGAACTGGCCGAAGAGGGTTTCATTGCCCTGACCATGCGCAAAGGCTCGGACAACGCGGCTTTTTTCTCCGCCAATTCCTGCCAGGCTCCGAAAATTTTCCCCAACACGCCGGAAGGCAAGGAAGCGGAAACCAATTACCGCCTGTCCACGCAACTGCCCTACATGATGATCATGAACCGGCTGGCCCACTACATCAAAGTCCTCCAGAGGGAAAACATCGGCACCTGGAAGGAAAGAGGGGATCTGGAAAACGAACTTAACAAATGGCTGAGCCAGTATGTGACGGAAATGGACAATCCCGACCCCGTGACCCGCAGCAAGCGTCCCTTACGTATGGCCAGGGTGGAAGTCAGCGACGTGGCCGGCAACCCCGGCTGGTACTCGGTCACCATCAAGGCGCGGCCCCATTTCAAATATATGGGAGCGAATTTCACACTCTCTCTGTTGGGCAAGTTGGACAAGGAATAACGCTCGTTAACCTCAACCAGTTAAAGAGGTATATTATGGCTCTTACCGCGTATTTGGCAGTCAATGGCAAAAGTCAGGGCGACATCAAGGGCGATTGCCCCCAAGGCGGCGACAAGAAAGACAGAATATTTGTCTATTCTATTGACCATCTGGTTGAAATTCCCAAGGATACCCATACGGGGCTGCCGACCGGGCAACGCATCCATCATCCGTTGGTAATCACCAAACACAAGGACCAGGCCAGTCCGAAACTTTTCCGGGCCTGTTGCACCGGTGAACAATGCGAAGCGACCCTGGACATGTACCGCATCAAACCTGACGGCACCGAAGAAAAATATTATACCGTCAAATTACAGGAAGCCATCATCGTCAATATGCGCGAATTCACGCCGATGACCTTTCTGCCGGACAACAAGCCGTATCACGATATGGAAGAAATTTCCTTCACATATTCCAAAATTACCTGGACCTACAACGACGGGAATATTGAATACGTAGACGACTGGAAAGCCTGATTTGAAGACGGTTGGGTAAAACAAAGCTGAAGAGTCGGCCGTCCCGGCTCCCTCTTCACTTTGTTTTGCCGCGTAATTTCAGCACGGGGAGAAGTCATGGTCAGCGTGGATATCAAGCGTCTCTTGGACAAGTGCGACAATTTCTGTACCCAGGCGTTGTATGACGCAGCCGGGCTGGCGGTGGACAGAACCCATTACGAGGTCGCGGCGGAACATTTTCTGCTGAAATGCCTGGAAAGCAAAGACGCGGATGCCGCGTTGCTGTTGGAACGCTACGGACTTGACCGGCCTGAGGCCATCCGGGGGTTCACGCGCGCGCTGGACGCTTTCAAAAGCGGCAATTCCGCCAGACCGGGCTTTTCCCCGCTGCTTATTGAACTTCTGGAAAACGCCTGGCTGATTTCCTCCGTGGATCTGCGGCAGGGAGCCACACGTTCCGGCGCGGCGCTGCTGGCCTATGCCGGGCGCCCCGCCTACTACTCCCAAAGCGCTCAGGCCCCGTTCCTGTCCGGCATCAACCGCGACGAGGCCACGCGGAATTTTCTTGTTCTTACGGAGCATTCTTCCGAAAACGCGCCTCCGGCCGGCGGCGCCGAGGAAACGGCCGCTTCAGCCCTGGACGGAACCGCCCGGGGCTTTGTCGCCCAGTTTTGCGAGGATTTCACCGCCAAAGCCAGAGCGGGCAAAATTGATACCGTGTTCGGACGTGATGCGGAGATTCGCAGCGTGCTGACCATCCTGGCCCGGCGGCGCAAAAACAACCCCATTTTGGTAGGCGAGCCGGGGGTGGGTAAAACCGCCGTCATTGAAGGGCTGGCCAAACGCATTGTGGAAGGGGACGTGCCGGAATCCCTGAACGGCGTGACGCTGTTTTCTCTGGATATGGGCCTGCTTGAAGCCGGCGCGGGCATGAAGGGCGAGTTTGAGCGCCGCCTCAAAGGCGTGATTGACGAAATCAAGGGCAGCCCCAAACCGATTATTCTTTTTATCGATGAAGCGCATATGCTTGTGGGCGCCGGCGGCCAGGCCGGCGGCTCGGACGCGGCCAACCTGCTCAAGCCGGTTTTGGCGCGAGGAGAGCTGCGCACTTGCGCCGCCACCACCTGGAAAGAATATAAAAAATATTTTGAAAAAGACCCCGCCCTGGCCCGGCGTTTTCAGCCCGTCAGCCTGGAAGAGCCGGATATTGATTCCGCCATCCTGATTTTGCGGGGTCTGCGTGAAAGTTACGAAAAGGCCCATGCCGTCGTGGTGCGCGACGATGCCATAGCCAGCGCTGTGGAATTCGCCCACCGCTTCATTACCGGACGTTTTTTGCCGGACAAGGCCATTGATCTTATGGATACCGCCTGCGCCAAGGTAAAGATGAGCCTTTCCACCAAACCGCCCGCCCTTGAAGATACAGAACGCGGCGGGCAGGCCATGTCGCGTGAACTGGATGCGCTGGAGCGGGATGCGGCCAACGGCGCGCCGGTGGATGCGGACAAAATGGCCGCCCTGCGCGTCGGCATGGACGAAGCGCGGCAAAAGGCCCTGGAGTTGACAGGGCGCTGGGAAAAGGAACGCGAGGCCGCCCTTGTCCTCGTGAAGGAACGCGCGGCCTATGCGGAGGCCGTGCGCGCGTTGAAGTCCGATCAAGACAAGGCTGCGCCTGTGCCGGAGGAAAACGCGCCGACAGAGCCTGCCCCGGATGTCCTGGCGTTGAAAAACGCGCTGGATGCCGCCCGGGCGGCCTATGCGGCGGCACAGGGCGAAGCCCCTCTTACCTGCATTGAAGTGACGCCGGATGTGGTGGCCCAGGTGGTTTCCGACTGGACCGGCATACCGGTGGGCAAGGTCGCCCGCGAGGAGGCGGCCCTGGTAGCCGATTTGGACAGCCGCCTCAGAGAACGGATTATAGGTCAGGATGCCGCCATAGCCGCCATCAGCAAGGTGATCAAGGCGAGCAAGGCCGGATTGCGTCCGGCCGGAGCGCCCATAGGGATATTTCTCCTGGTCGGGCCTTCCGGCGTGGGCAAGACGGAAACCGGCCTGGCCCTGGCGGATTTGCTGTTCGGCGACGAGGAAAGCGCCATAACCATCAATATGAGCGAATGTCAAGAACGCCATACCGTGTCGCGGCTCATCGGTTCGCCGCCCGGCTATGTCGGCTACGGCGAAGGGGGGTTGCTGACCGAGGCCGTGCGCAGGCGCCCGTACTGCGTCATTTTACTGGACGAGGCGGAAAAAGCGCACCCGGACGTAATGAATCTTTTTTACCAGGTTTTTGACAAAGGAGAACTGACGGACGGCGAAGGCAAAAAAGTCAGTTTCGGCAGTACCATCATTCTGCTTACATCCAATATCGGCGCGGAAAAGGTGCGCGACGCCACCCTGAAGGATCCGCCCGCCGATGCCGAAGACCTCAAGGTTCTGCTTTGGCAGGATCTCTGCGCGCATTTCAAGCCGGCCTTGCTGGCCCGCATGACCATTGCGCCCTATGCCGCGCTTTCTCCAGAAGCCCTGACCAACATCGCCCGCCTGAAACTGGACGCTCTGGCCGCCCGCCTGCTGGTCAACAGCAAAATCACCCTGCGCTATTCCGACGCCCTGCTGAGAACGCTTGTGGACCGCTGCCGCGAAGTGGATACAGGCGCGCGCAACATTGATCACATTCTGGCGGCGAATGTGCTGCCCCGGCTGGCCCAGACCC
>JAISDX010000041.1 GCA_031264465.1 Deltaproteobacteria bacterium
CGTTCTCACCCGTTTTATCGCCCGGCCCAACTCTTCCACTCCGAAGAAGCCTATGGGGAATCTGACTTCGGCTTGTTTGTCCATCATCTTGCCTCGTTCTTTACCGAACGGACGCATTAGCAAAAGAAGGCCATTTTTACCGAACGGTTATCTTTGTGTAAAATGACGTATTTTAACCGAATGGTCAAGAGTAACGGCAATAACAGGCAGAAAAAGGGCTCCCGCCGTGTTGCTTTTTTTAGCGTTAGCAGGAATAATGCGCCTTTCGGAAAGTTACGCGGCAAGCCGCATCATCAGCATGGAGTGGTCATGAAAAAGCTTATTTTTCTGTGTTTGGCTATCGGTTTGTTCTGCATTGCCTCCGTAGCCTCCAGGGGGGCGGCCGCCGACGCCTCGGCCGCCGACGTCAAGATCGGCCTGATGGCGCCCCTGACCGGCTCCTACGCCGCCGAGGGCGAAGACATGCGCCGCGCCGTCGAGCTTCTGGCCGAAGAGTTGAACAAGGCAGGCGGGATTAACGGCCGCCAGGTGCAAATTATCGTGCAGGACGACGGCAGCGACGCCCGCACTTCCGCCATGGCCGCCCGGCGTCTTTCCACCCAGGGCGTGTGCGCCGTAATCGGCACCTACGGCTCGGCCGTGACCGAAGCTTCGCAAAATATTTACCACCGCAGCAACATTTTGCAGGTGGCTACCGGTTCCACCTCCATCCGCCTGTCCGAAAAAGGCTTCAAGCTCTTTTTCCGCACCTGTCCGCGCGATGACGACCAGGGCAAGGTTATCGTGAACACCCTCCTGGGCATGGGCTTTAAAAACATCGCCATTTTGCACGACAACTCCGCTTATGCCGTGGGCCTGGCGGAAGAAGCGCGCGACGGGCTGAACAAGGCCGGCGGCATGAACATCGTGGCCTACGACGCCCTCACCCCGGGCGAGCGCGACTACAGCGCCATGGTCACCCGCCTGCGCGGCACAAGCCCCGAAGTGATTCTCTTTACCGGTTACTACCCCGAAGCGGCCATGCTGTTGCGTCAGATGCGCGCCACGGGCTGGAACGTGCCCATGCTGGGCGGCGACGCCACCAACAACGCCGACTTGGTCAAGATTGGCGGCGCGGCGGCCGTGGCCGGCTATTACTTTGTCTCGCCGCCCATGCCCGGCGACCTCGATTCCCGGGTGGCCAAAGACTTTATCCAGGCCTACCGATCCAAGTACAACGGGGACATGCCCCGCTCCATCTGGGCCGTCAACGCCGGCGACGCCTTTAACGTGATTGTCGAAGCCATCCGCAACGTCGGCGACGACTCCGCTAAAATGGCCGGCTACCTGCACGCGAGCCTCAAGGAATTTGAAAGCCTGACCGGCCCCATTTCCTTTGACGCCAAGGGCGACCGGGTGGGTGACCTTTATCGCCTGTACAAAGTGAACGACTCCGGCGAATTCGTGCTCCAGCCCCGGCAATAAGCCCAAACAGGCGCGCCATGCTGGAACAGCTTACCAACGGCCTGGCCATAGGCGGCATCTATGCTCTGGTGGCCCTGGGGTACACCATGGTCTACGGCGTGCTGAAGCTCATCAACTTCGCGCACGGCGACCTGTTTACCCTGGGCGCCTACCTGGGCATGACGCTGCTGGTTTCGTTCGGGCTCGCCGGCTATCTGCCGCCCCTGGCCGCCCTGCTGGTGATGCTGCTCATGGTCATGGGGCTGGTGGCGGTGAGCGGCTACCTGCTGGAGCGCGTGGCCTACCGCCCGTTGCGCCGCTCCGACCGCCTGGCGGCCGTGGTTTCGGCCCTGGGGGCCTCCATTTTCCTGCAGAACGCCATTATGCTCTTTTACGGCCCGAACTACGAAACCTACCCGGACCTGCTCTCCGTCACCGCCAGCCTGACCCTGTTCGGCGTGAGCATCCCGGTGATGCGCCTGGTGATGTTCCTGGCCTCGGTGCTGCTCATGCTGGTGCTGTACCTTTTCATCAACCGCACCCGCACCGGAACGGCCATCCGGGCCGTGGCCGCCGACCAGGGCGCGGCCCGACTCATGGGCATAGACGTTAACCGCATCATCGCCCTGGTGTTCATGATCGGCCCGGCCCTGGGCGGGGCGGCCGGGGTGCTGCTGGGCCTCTACTACGGCAACATCAGCTTCAACATGGGCACCATGTACGGCCTCAAGGCCTTTATCGCGGCCATCATCGGCGGTATCGGCAACATTCCCGGCGCCATGCTCGGCGGCCTGCTCCTGGGCGTGCTCGAAGCCCTGGGCGCGGCCTACATCTCGCCGGTCTGGAAAGACGCCATCGCCTTCCTGGTGCTGATCCTCATCCTGATTTTCCGCCCCACCGGCCTGCTGGGCGAAAGAGTGGCGGAAAAGATATGATCCGCCGCGCCGCCCATCAGCTCCGCCGATACCGGGCCCGCTCCGTCCTTGGGCCGGAGCGCTACGTCTTCCTTGCGGAGTGGCGCAACCCGCCCCGTTCCGGCCCTTCCGGCCTGGGGCTTTCCGTCGGCCTGTCCTTGGCCCTGGTCACCATGCTGCTCACCCTGCCCTCGGTGCTCGGCCTCTACTGGACGGATCTGGTCAACGACATGATGATCTACGCCGTACTGGCCCTTTCGCTGAACGTCATCCTGGGGCATTGCGGCCTGTTCCACATGGGGCACGCCGCCTTTTACGCCGTGGGGGCTTACACCACCGCCATTCTGGCCACGCGCTTCGACGTGCCCATTTTGCTCACCCTGCCCCTGGCCGGCGCTCTGGCCGGGCTGTTCGCCCTCCTGGTGGCCCGCCCGATCATCCACCTGCGCGGCGACTATTTGCTGGTGGTGACCATCGGCATTGTGGAAATCGTGAACATCGCGCTCAAGAGCAATATTTTCGGGCTCACCGGCGGGGCCAACGGGCTGCTCATTTTGAACCCCATAAGCATCTTCGGCCATGAAATCGTCAGCCCGGTGGACTTTTACTACTTCATCCTGCTGATTCTGGCCGTTACCATTCTGCTCTTTTATCTGGCGCAGAACTCGCGCTTCGGCCGGGCTCTCAACTACATCAAGCAGGACGAACTGGCCGCCGAGTCAACCGGCGTGAACACCGCTCACTACAAACTGGCCGCCTTTGTGCTGGGCGCGGTCTGGGCCGGCATGCTCGGCACCGTGTTCGCCGCCAAAATCGAAACCGTCTCCCCCGGCTCCTTTTCCTACGCCCAGTCGGTACTGCTCTTCGCCATCGTCATCCTGGGAGGACCGGGCAGCATTACCGGCGTCCTGCTCGGAGCCTTCCTGATCATCAGCCTGCCGGAAATTTTCCGCGACTTGCAGAACTACCGCATGCTGGTTTTCGGCGCGGCCATGGTGGCCATGATGATCTTCCGCCCGCAAGGGCTGATGCCGCCCGGCCGCCGCCGTTACAAAGTAGGCCAGTTCCTGGGCCGCTTCCCCGCGGGCGCGGCCTTGCGCCGCAACAAGCAGCTTGAGGGAGCGGACCCGACCGCCCTCACCGATCCGGCCGACTTGCCAAGCCTGGCGGATCTGGCCAACGGCGAAGGGAAAGGCCGCTGATGGACCGGCTCCCCAACGTGCCCGTGCTGACCCTGGCCGGTCTGTACAAGCGTTT
Source organism: Deltaproteobacteria bacterium (assembly GCA_031264465.1). Classification (GTDB taxonomy): domain Bacteria; phylum Desulfobacterota; class Desulfovibrionia; order Desulfovibrionales; family Desulfovibrionaceae; genus WRHT01. Next base: position 3,615 of record JAISDX010000041.1, read on the forward strand.
CGGCGGCCTTGTGGCCGTGAACAACGTCAGCTTTACCGTGCCCCAGGGCGCGATTATCGGGCTCATCGGCCCCAACGGCGCCGGCAAGACCACGGTCTTCAACCTGATTACCGGCAACTACAAGCCGGACCAGGGCGCGGTGCTTTTTGAAGGGCGGGACATCGCCGGCCTCAAGCCGCACTGCGTCGTCGAGCTGGGCGTTGCCCGCACTTTTCAGAACATCCGCCTGTTTCAGGGCATGAGCGCCCTGGAGAACGTGCTGGCCGGGCGGCATTGCCGCATGAAGTCCGGCGTGATTTCCTCCATGTTCCGCCTGCCCGGGCAGCGCCGCGAAGAAAAACAGGCCCTGGAGCGGGCCATGAAAGAGCTGGCCTTTGTCGGACTGGAAAAACAGTACGACAACCTGGCCAGGAACCTTTCCTACGGCAACCAGCGCCTTTTGGAAGTGGCCCGCGCCCTGGCCACCGACCCGCGCCTGCTCATTCTGGACGAGCCGGCCGGCGGCATGAACGACCAGGAAACCCAGGATCTGGTCCACCTCATCCGCGCCATCCGCGACCTTGGCATCAGCGTCCTGCTTATCGAGCACGACATGAGTCTGGTTATGAAAATTTGCGATAATCTGGTGGTTCTGGAATACGGCGCGGTCATCGCCACCGGCTCGCCGGCCGAAATCCGCCGCAACCCGAAAGTCATTGAAGCTTATCTGGGTACGGACAGCGAGGCCGCCGAGGCCGCGAGCGGAGGCCGGGCGTGAGCTACCTGGAACTGCGCGACCTGCGCGTCAGCTACGGCAATATCGAAGCCCTGCACGGCGTAAGCCTTTCCGTGGACGAAGGCGAAATCGTCACCATCCTCGGCGCCAACGGGGCCGGCAAAACCACCACCCTCACCTGCATCAGCGGCCTGGTGCGCCCCGCTTCCGGCGGCATCCACTATAAAAAAACCGCCCTGCATAAAACTCCCAGCCACAAAATAGTCAGCCTGGGCATTTCCCAGTCGCCCGAAGGCCGCCGCGTCTTCTCTCCGCTCACCGTGCAGGAAAATCTCAACCTGGGAGCTTTCACCGTCAAGGACCAGGCCCTGACCAGGCGCAACCTGGAGTGGATTTTCGAGCTCTTCCCCCGCCTGCACGAGCGCCGCTCCCAACTGGCCGGCACCCTCTCCGGCGGCGAGCAGCAAATGCTGGCCATCGGCCGCGCCCTTATGGCCAGCCCCCGGGTACTGCTCCTGGACGAGCCCTCCCTGGGGCTCGCTCCCATCATGGTCCAGTCCATTTTCGAGGCCATCCGCCACATCAACAAGACCGGCGTCACCATCGTCCTGGTCGAACAGAACGCCAAGGCCGCTCTCAAACTGGCCGACCGCGGCTACGTGCTCGAAGTGGGCAACGTGGTCATGGAAAACAGCGCCGCCGCCCTCCTGGCCGACCCGGCCGTGCAGCAGGCTTATTTGGGGGGATAATTTTGCGATCCGGGAGAAACCGCCGGATGCGATGAGCTTGTCCGGTGGTGCGAGCGAGGGATAGCCGTGAAGCTATCCCCTGCTCGAATGGTTTCGGCGGTTACGCCTTGTACGGGCAAAGCGAGCAATCGTAATCCCGGTAAGGCGGGGCCGGCCGCGAGCCCTCCGGCCGCGGGCAGGCGCCGATGCTCCGGGCGTAGGCCAAAATTTCCTGCAAGGGGTAAGCGTAGCCGCGTACTTTGCGGACCGCCCGCGACATGGCCTTTACGAAAGCGCAGTCGAAAATGTGCCGCGTTTTGTCAAAAGGCGGTTTAATCAGGCGGCTTTCACCCTTCCAGTCGGTGCTGACCTGTTTGAAATGCCGGTAAAGCAGGCTTGTCTCATCGGCGGGCATGGGTTCGCCCGAGGCTTTCCAAATGTTGTGCACGTTAAGTTGATCAAGGCGCTGCACCCCCCGCTGCGCAAAGGCGTATTTCTTGGCGACCATTGGATCATCCTGAAAGGGGGCCTGAAAAAAAACTGAAGCGCCGCTCTTGCCGTTCAAAGTTTTTCCCCTCGCGCCGGGGGTGGCGAGAGCGGTGGCCCAGACCCCTGGAACGTTCAGGATGCCCGCGGGGCTGGCTTGCAGTTTAGCGGCAAGGTCGCCCTGATCTTCGGCCAGGATGATTTCGTCAATATCACAGACAATAACCTGCGCCGCCTGTTCCAGAAAACGCAAATAGGCCATCGCCGGAATGCCGTAATTCAGAAAATCGGAATCCCAGGGCAACGGCCGGCCTTCGTTCGCTTCCACCAGACGCGGCCGCCCCGGCCCGCCGCCCGGCCCGAAAGGATAAGGCAACTGCACAAGGCAGAGCAAATCGAGACTGGTTTTGGCGGCCAGGTGCTGCAGCAGTTCCTGGCCGGAGTAGGCGTCGGAATCGTTATCGAAAAGCAGGACCGCCTGAATGCCGTGCAAAGCCTGATTCAGGTTGATCCAATCCGCTATCCATTCCGGCGGATTGTTCTTTTGTTTGGTAAAAAGGGCTTTTTTACCGGCGAACAAATGACAATAATTCGCGCCGACACGGGTGACGAACTTGCCGAGTTTGCCGTGGCAGGCCAGCAGATCTTTTTTGCCCGGCGGCAAGCCGACCCAAAGCTGGCTGCAACGGTCCAGATCAATAAGGTTTTTTTTGCACGGGAACCAGAAGCCGCCGCCGGCTCTGGCCGCCGTGAAGACAGTTTCTTCAAGCAAGGGCAGCAAGTTGAAAAAGGGCGGGCAGACGCAGATGGCGAATTTTTCATCGGCGGAGAGGAAAATATCGTAACATACGGTCCTGTAATCGAACTGCTCTCTAAAAGCGTTATCCTGCAAATATTCCGGCCGGACCGGCTTGCGCCAGTATGGCGAATCAAGGCCCAGCCGCCAGCCGAAGGGTGTGACTTCAAGTATTTGCATGCTACCCTCAAAATTTGCTTTATCGTCCGTCTTGCGCAAAGGATAATCACTCACATGGCATCATACTCCCTGCGACTGAGGAAATTGCCGCTGGGCGCCATGCCCAAAGAAAGACAAAAAGCAGCCTTGGCGGAAGTTTGCCAAGACTGCTTTCGTAACAGTAACATCCGGAACTCACCTTCCTTGCCAGAGAACGAAAATCCTAATTCAGAAACAGCCTCTGATAAAACTATTTAAACGAGGCGATCACATCCACTTCGATCAGGGCGCCTTTGGGCAGGCGGGAGATTTCGACGGTGGTGCGGGCCGGGCGATGGTCGCCCAGGAAGTCGCCGTAAAGGGTGTTGAAGGTGGCGAAGTCGTCCAGGTTGGTCAGGTAGACGGTGACCTTGACAATATTTTTCTTGCCGAGGCCCACGCCCTTGAGGATGGTTTCCACGTTGGCCAGGGCCTGCGGGGCCTGTTCGGCGATGCTTTTACCAACGATGTTGCCACTGGCGTCAACCGGAATCTGGCCGGAAGCAAAAAGCAGGTCGCCGGTTTTCACGCAGTGGGAGTAGGGGCCGATGGCGGCGGCGGCGCCGGGCACGTTAATCATTTCCATTTATCTTACCTCCGAAGGTTATTGTTGGTGTAAATCCGGATTATATATGCCGGATCAGTTTTTGAGAAGTGGCGGACACAGGTAATTTTCCGCCCGGCCGCAGGCCATGCAGACAATACGCCGGCTGCGCAGACCGGAAGACCTGGCTATTTTTATGGCGGCCGCGATATTGGCCCCGGTGGAGAGGCCGCCGAAAATACCGTCCAGGCGCATCAGCTCCTGCGCGGTTTCAATGGCTTCCCGCCTGGTCACCTTCATGGTTTCGTCCAGGTAGGAACGGTTAAGGGCCTTGGGCTCGATGTTGAAATTTCCCAACGGTTCCAGGCCGACAATCTTTACGGTTTTGCTGCGCTCCTTAAGGTAGCGCCCCACGCCGCTCACGGTGCCGCCCGAGCCGATCATGGCCACGAACACGTCCACCTGGCCGCCGCACTGGTGCCAGAGCTCCGGCCCGGTGGTCTTGTAATGGGCCAGATTGCATATGTTGGTGGTAAATTGGCCGGTCAGGAAGGAGTAAGGAGTTTTCTTGACGATTTCCTCGGCTTCCTGGAGCGCGCCCCGCATGCCTTCGGACTTGGGGGTGAGCGTCAGTTCCGCCCCCATGACGCGCAACTGGTTTTTGCGCGCTTCGTCAATATCTTCCGGAGCGGCGAGGACGAGCTTGTAACCTTTTTGCGCGGCCATGAAAGCCAGCGAAATTCCCAGGTTGCCGTTTGTCGCCTCTACCAGTGTATAGGCCGGTTCGAAGTTGGGTTTTATTTTGCCGGATTTTTCCGCCTCTTCCAGCATTACTTTGGCGACTCTGTCTTTGCTGGAGAAGGCCGGATTGAAATATTCGAGCTTCAGAAATATCTCGGCGAAGCAGCCGTGCCGGGCAGCGAGCCTGTCCAGGCGGACCATGGGGGTATCGCCGATGAGAAAACCGGTTCCGGGCAGTATTCTCAAATTCGTGATCCTTTAGGTTGGGCGTTTGGCGAGCAATACCGTGCTCCACAATGCGCTTTAATCGTACAACATGTCAACAATCACTTTCGCGTCGGCAATGGTATTGATGATACTGGACTTCTCGTTGGGAGTGTGCGCGTTGTTCAAGAGGGTGGCCCAGCCGGCCACCGGAATGTTCCGGGCGCGCAAAATGGCGGCCACGGTCTGCCCGCCCACGCCGATGGGCGAGGCTTCGAGATTGCGCAATTTTCCGATGGAAGCCAACAGGCGCCGCACGACCGGCGCTTCCAGGCTGGTGGCGGCCGGGGCCTTTTCCATGAATACCGTCTCCACCTTGCAACCGGCCTTGTAAGGCGCGACGGCTTCGCTCACGATTTCCTCGGCCTTGCGCAAAATTTCGTTCAGGTCGATGCCGGGCAGGACGCGGCAGTCCACGTAAAAAACGTCGCGGCCGGGAATGGTGTTGATGTTCTCCACGTTGGCTTCTTTCTTGGAGGGCACGAAGGTGGAGTACGGCGGGCGGAAGAGGTCGTCCCGCCGCGGGAAGAGCCGGTGCAGTTCGTCCAGGGCCAGCACGGCCGCCGAAGAAGCCAGGAGCGTGTTGATGCCCTTGTCCGGCACCGAGGCGTGCACCTGCTTGCCGGTAATGATGATTTTCATCCAGAGGCAGGCTTTTTCCGCAATTTCAATGTATTTTCCGAACTTGTCGCCAATGTCCGGGATGATCACCAGGTCGTCGCGGCTGATCAGGTCCGGCGCTTTTTCCACTACGTGGTGCAGGCCGTAAAAACTGTGCGTTTCCTCATCGGCCACCAGCACCAGGCCCAGGCTGTAGTCGGGGGTGAGTTTCAGGTCCAGCACGGCTTTTGCGGCCAGCAGGGCGCTGACGATGGCCTGCTGGTTGTCTTCCACGCCGCGCCCGTAGAGCAGGTCGCCTTCCTGGCGCAGTTCGTAGGGGTTGCTCTCCCAGAGGCGCAGGTCGCCGGGCGGCACCACGTCCATGTGGCCGATAATCCAGAGGGTGCGCGGCTTTTTGCCCGGGATGCGGGCCGCCATGTTCGGGCGCAGGCCGTCCGGAACACGTTCGTCCTTGGCGTTGATTTCCCGAATTTCGCTGAAGCCCATTTTTTTCAAAACGCCCATGAGGTAGGCGGCTTTTTTCACTTCGCCGTCGCCGCCGTTATCCGGGCCGATGGCCGGAATGGCGGTCATATTTTTTTGCAGTTCCACGACAAAACCGGCCTGTTCATCCAAAAACTCAAAAATCTCTTTCTGCATGTCTCCTACCTGTCATTGGCGATATTGGTAATATGAAGATAACATAGCACACACTCCGGAAAAAGCGAAGGGGAGTTGAACCGCCGGTCCAACTCCCCTTATAAAGTCACAAAAAAGCCAAGGAGGATTATTTACCCTTGGAAGCGCGTTTGGAGGCCTTAAGCGGGTTAACCTTGACCTTGGCCTGGGTTTCCGCCTTCACATGGGTTGCAAAGTTGCAGCGGCCCAAAGACCACTTGGAAGCGGGCTGGGGGTAGCTGTAGCAGAAATCCCGCCCTTCAAAAGAACGGACGCGCTCGCAGCCTTCGCACTTTTCAACCACCGGCTGGCAGACAAAGCCGTTGTAAAGCATGCCTTCCGCCGTCAGGGTGGCGCCATCAAAATTATGAGTGTCTTGTTTAGCCATGGTTTGCTCCTAAAAAAATAAAGCCGTATGCGGCACAGCCCGTAACGTTTACTGCATATGGCATAAAAGTCAAGCGCGGGAATGCGGAAAAATAGCCCGTCGGAAAACCCGCCAGACAAAATTCTCTGGGCAAGGCGGCGGCAATGCGCTAATTTCCAGCTTGTTTCCGTGTAAAAATTACCTGCAACCGGAGCACTCACATGGATATTCTCAAGCTTATCACTGAAGCCCGCACCTGCCGCCGCTACGATCAGAGCCGCGAACTGCCGGCCGGCACGCTTTCCTGGCTGGTGGACTGCGCCCGCCTGAGCCCCAGCGGGGCCAACATGCAGGGGCTGCGTTTCGCCACCATCGTCACCCCGGCCAAAAGGGACGAAGTTTTCCGGCACCTGCTCTGGGCCGCCTACCTGAAAGACTGGCCCGGCCCGGCGGAAGGCGAGCGCCCGACCGGCTACGTGGTTATTCTGGCTCCCAGCGGGGAAGACGGGAAAATCGGAAACATCGACTACATCAACGTCGGCATTGCCGCCCAGAGCATGCAACTGGCCGCCTGGAGCAAGGGACTTGGCGCCTGCATGTTCGGCGGGTACAACGCCAAGGCGGTTATGGACATGCTGCCCATGCCGGAAAAATACAGCCTGGCCCTGGCCCTGGCTCTCGGCTACGCCAAGGAAGAACGGAAAATCGTGCCCGTCGGGGCGGATGGCGACATTAAATACTTCCGCGCGGCGGGTGGAACGCATTGCGTGCCCAAGCGGGACTTGAAAGATTTGCTTGTGGCTGAATTATAAAGGCCGCCAAGGCGGAGCTGCCCGCCATGCGGCTTCCCCCTGAACCCTGAAAACAAAACACCCCATTCCGGCCCGCGCGCAACGGCTTTCTGCAAGCGGGTACGCCTCGGCTCTCTGGTTCCGGGGCCGGGATATCGGCAAGCTGCCGGGTTGCAAATATCCCTGTAAACCGCTTGCCCTGCGCCGGGCGTCATGTTATGAACTTTTCCATATTCTTAAATGTGGTGTAGTGTGATGGCATACGGGACAAAAATATCCGTTTCCATAGAGGCAAAAATGACCGCAACTGACCGTTCCGGCTTGATTTTTGCTACACACACACACACACACACACACACACACAACACTGTCACATAACGCGTCCGCAGCCAAGAGCGGCGCGGTTTTCTTTTTTCAAAACGGCCTTGTTTCCTTCGGGGGACAGGGCCGTTTCGGCGTTTTTGCAACCATAATCCATAAGGAGTTTTTATGATGAGAATCTTCAAATTGTGCCTTCTCCTTGGCTGCGCTTTCTCCCTGACAGCCTGCTTCGGCAGCGGCTCTGGCGGCGGCAGTGGCGGAGGCGCGCACATCGCGACAAATTTGGTTCAAGGCGCCCAGCAGGCGCCCGTACAGGCGGATACCGATGCCTTTGACGCGGGTTTTGATATAGGCCCGTTCACGTCGGGCAAGGGTTCACTGACACTTATTGACCAGTACTCGAATGTCTTTGCCGAATTCAACGATGCAGACTCCCACTCAACTACCGACACGATAAGCGATCATAAGTGGCTGACCGCCGAAATAGATATGGATACCCAGAAAATCAGCGACAATCTTGACATTTTCACCTATCCGGCGGGACAGCAAACGGAAACCCTTAACGAAGACGGCGACCGGAAGTTCACAGGCACGGTGACATACGGCAAACAGAC
>JAISDX010000031.1 GCA_031264465.1 Deltaproteobacteria bacterium
CGTTAAAAGCCGGATCCACAAAAGCTGGCGGAACTTCGGCGGGCGCGGATTCATTGAACGGCGGTCTGAACGACGGCGTAAAAGCCCGCAGCCCGGCCAGGTGGCGGTCAGCTTCGCCCCAAAAGCCGGGCGGGCGCCGTTCGTCACCTTTTACAGCGTCTATGAGAGCGGCAGGGGGAACGACCGGGGGCAGCGGCAATACGCCTGCCTCTTCCCGCCGCGCTTCGGCCGGGGCGTACTCCTCGCCGGTCATAAAACCAGGGCCGCGAGCGGCCAAGGCGCTTTCCACGGCCCGCAGCGCCGCGCCGAACACGGCCCGCTCGTCCCGAAAGCGCACCTCGGTTTTGGCCGGGTGCACGTTCACGTCCACCTCTTCCGGATCTATTTCCAAAAAAAGCGCCAACTGCGGGTATTCCCGCGCCAGGAGCCGCCCTTTGTAAGCTTCGCGCGCCGCCCGCTGCAACAGGCGGTCGTTCACGGTACGTCCGTTCACGTAAAACAGCATCCGGTCGGCCCGGGGCTGGGCCGCGCTGGGCAGCCCGGCCAGGCCGCGCGCCCTGAGGCCGGGCCGGTGCAGTTCAAACGCTTCCAGCCCGCCGGTGAGCTGATCCGGCCAGATTTTGCCCAGCCGGACGCGCAGGTCTTCGCCCTTCATAAAACGAAGCAACTCGCGCTCGCCGGAATAGAGCGCAAAAGTCACGTCTTCCCGGGCCAGGGCCGCGCGCGCCACTACTTCCTGGCAGCGCTTCAGCTCCGTGGCGTTGGTTTTCAAAAATTTGAGACGGGCCGGCACGTTGGAAAACAGCTCCCGCACTTCCACCAATGAGCCGTACGGCAGGGCGTCCGGGCCGCCGGTCTGCGTTTTGCCGTAATGCACCTCAATAAAGGCGGCCTCGTCGCACTCGCGATGCCGGCTGCTCACCCGCAGGCGGGCCACCGAGCCGATGCTGGGCAAGGCTTCACCCCTGAAGCCGTAACTGCTCACCCGGAGCAGGTCGTCAAAAGAGCGGATTTTGCTGGTGGCATGGCTGGTAACGGCCAGGGACAGATCCTCGGCCCGAATGCCGAGGCCGTTGTCGCGCACCGAAAGAAAGCTTTGCCCGCCGTTCTCCAGCCTGACGATAATTTCGTCCGCCCCGGCGTCCAGGCTGTTTTCCAACAGTTCCTTAAGCACGCTGGCCGGGCGTTCGACCACTTCGCCGGCCGCAATCTGGTCCCGCAGTTCGCCGGGCAGCAGGCGTATACGGTCCAGGCCGCCGTTTTGCTCCAAGCCCGGCGCCGTGGGCGCAACGGGAGAATTTGCCTTAGCGGCATTGGGTTCGGCTGCTTTCATAGTGCCGGCAATTTAGCCTGTAAACTCCCTTGCGTAAAGTTTAATGTTAATTTCTGACGGACAGGCATTGTCATAACCGGCTCCAGTACTTATAATGCCTTTATAAGTAACCTTACCGTGTCAAGCCGGCTTTTCCGTTCAAGTGGCCCAGGCGCAAAAGGCAAAACCGGAAAAGGAGCGCGGTCATGAATGAATTTATTGCGAAGCTGAGCCAGGCCCTGAGCCTGTCGCCCCTTTTGGACGCTCCCAAAGACGGGCGTAAAAACTACGACCCGGAACTGCTTTACGTTGAATGCCGCCATTGCGGCAAGCCGATTGTCTGGGAAGCCGGGCGCACCACCGCCCTCTTGCTGCGCTCCCGCGTCAGGCCCGAATTCGTCGACGAGCACTGTCTGATCCTTTCCGACGGTTGCCGCGAGTGCATGCCCCAGGCCGACGGCTACCCGCTTTCCATCGTGCGCCTGGCCGGCGTCAACCCGCAGGACTTGCTGCTCCTGCACCACAAACCCGGCGGCAACGCCTGAGTTTGCCGGCATAAAACGCGGAAGGCCCCTCCCGGCCCATGCCCGGGAGAGGCCTTTCCTTTTGCCGGGAAGCCCGGGCCTGTCTTTAAGCGGCAGGCCCGGACACTTCACCGAGCATTCCAAGCGCGAAATGTTCTAGACGGCGACCGGTAACGCCGGCGCTTTGCGCAGGCCGCCCACGGCCTCGGCGATTCGCAGGCAGGTTTCAGCCTTATTCAGGGTGTAAAGATGGATGCCGGGCGCCCCGGCGTCCAGCAGGCGCCGAATTTGCTCCACGGCGAAGCGCAGGCCGGCTTCGCGCACAGCTTCGGCCCCGCCGCGCCGGTTGGCCTCTTCCAGCGCAATGTAGAGACGAGCCGGAATGTTGGCCCCGCACAGCGCCAGCACGTGGCGCAGCGACTCAAAACTCTGGATGGGCAGCAGGCCGGGCAGGATGGGCTTGTCCACGCCCCGGGCGAGCAGGCGGTCCCGCATATCTATGTATTCGCGCACGTCAAAAAAGATCTGGGTAATCGCAAAGTCGGAAGCCCGCAGCTTGATGGAGGTATAACCCCGGTCTTCCTCCAGGGTGGTGGATTCCGGGTGCGGCGCCGGGTAGGCGGCAACGCCCAGGCCGAAATCCGGAAAAGCCTCGCGCACGAAGTCGGCCAGTTCCGAAGCGTGGCGAAAGGCCTCGCGGCTCCAGTCAAAGCGCCCGTCCCCGGCGAGCAGGTGCTTGGGCACGTCGCCGCGCAAGGTCAGCACGTTGGAGATTCCCATCGAACGCAACTGTTCCAGATAGTCGACAATCCGCTCCTTGCTCGAACCCACGCAGGTCAGGTGCGGCATGATCCGGTAGCCGCAATCCCGGGTGAGGCGCCTGGCCACTTCCAGGGTGTTTACCTGGCTGCCGCCGCCCGCGCCGTAAGTAACGGAGGCAAAAAGCGGGTTCATCTCCAGCAGGGCGTCAGCCGCGGCAAAAAAGCCCGGCAGTTGTTCGGCCTCCTTGGGCGGAAAAAACTCCAGGGAATAAAAAGGGCCGTCAGCGTTCTTGATAAGGTCGATCAGTTTCACGAAAATTCTCCATACGCATATTATGTAAATGGCTTTACATAAGGATAGCTTGATATGTCAATATCTCAATTAATAAATTTTAAAATAATTTTACCCGCCCCCGCCATCAGCCCGAGCACGCGGCTTTTCCATGCCCGATTATTCCGCGCCTTCGGTTAATCCGGCTTGCGGCCGGCTGAAGCTTTCGTTAATATGAAAAATCATGGCCTTGCGACTACTCTCTCCATCGGCCTCTTTCCGGCCACTCTCTTTCGGGCTGCCTCTCTTTGCCGCCCTGCTGCTTTTCATGTGTCCGGCCGTTTACCGCCCTTCTCCGGGCCTTGCCGCGACAACGGCGCAAGACGCGCAGACGGACCAGAACTTGCGGCCGGCCGCTCCCCTGCCGCCGGAACTCCTGCCGGGAGAGCTGGCCTGGCGGGAAATAGCGCCCGGCCTGGAAAGCCTGGAGGTGCAACTGGACAGACAAAAACAGAACGGCGACTCCAGAGCCAGGCTGACCATAGGCCCGGTCCCGGCCGGCAGCCAGGGCAACATGGCCGTCCTGCGCACCGACCCGGCCAAGTGCGAATACAGCCTGCACATGGCTTCCGAAAACGGCCAACGGCGCAGTTTGCGCGCCTGCGCCAGTGAATACGGGTTGGACGCGGCCATCAACGCCGGCATGTTCCTGCCGGACAATCTGAAAAACACCGGCTTCATGCGCAACGCCACCCATGTCAACAACCCGCGTATTGCCGCCAACTTCGGCGCTTTTTTCCTGGCCGGACCGACCGGCAAAAAACTGCCCAGAGCTGTTTTGACGGAAAAAAACGAGCAAGGGGATAAACTGGAACAAAAAATTGCCGATTATAACATCGTGGTGCAGAACTACCGCCTGACCAACGCCCGGGGCGAGATTCTCTGGCCGGAAAGCCGGGAGGTCTATAGCATCAGCGCCCTGGGCCGGGACAAGCGGGGCCGGATATTGTTCATCACCGCGGAGTACCAGATCTCGGCTCCGGATTTCGCGCGCGTGGCGCTGCTGCTCCCGCTGGAGGTCAATCTCATGATGTACCTGGAAGGCGGCACCCAGGCCGGGCTGGCCATAGCCGGGCCGGCCCCGGGGCAAGATGTGAACGGCGAACGGGCCTGGCGGGTATGGCGCGGCAGGCACGGGCTCCTGTCCGGCCTGGGCGGCCCGGAAGAAGCCGAGCTGCCCAACGTGCTCGGGGTCCGATCCGTCCAAGGCGGATCCGGCCGGCAAGCCAAGGAATAATCACGCACTTGCACTTGCCAAGCGCTACAACTGCGTATAGAATACCAGAATTCAGGGGGGAAGGTTTTGCTGACTGCCGAACAACACGTTAAACGGGCTCAAAAACCAGCCTGCTCCTGAAAAAATGCCTCAGTGAGGGATAGATGCTCGCAATTGTCGGCTTTATCGTCGTGCTGGGTTCGGTGCTGACGGGTTACATCCTTAGCGGCGGTGATCCGGCCCTCCTGTTCCAGCCCAACGAATTCATCATCATATTCGGGGCCGCCTCGGGCGCGTTCGCCGCGTCCTGTACCAGCTACGCCTTCCGCATGGCCCTGAAGAACATAAAGCAGGTGTTCGCGCCCAAGCAGATGACCAAGGCCACCTACCTGCAAACGCTCTCCGTACTGTACGCCCTGTTCAGCAAGATGCATCGCGAGGGCATCATCAGCATTGAAAAAGACATTGAAGATCCCAAGTCCAGTTCCATTTTCACCAGTTCTCCCCTGATGGCCAAGGATTCCCTGGCCTGTTATTTCATCGGCGACACTCTGCGCACCTTCCTGACCACCGGCAAGGCCGACGAACTCGGCGAACTCATGGAAACCGATGTGGAAAGCATCGGCACGGAACTGGAAATCGCGCCCCACAACCTGGAAAAAATGGCCGAATCGCTCCCCGGCATGGGTATCGTGGCCGCCGTTATGGGCGTGGTTATCACCATGTCGTACATTTCCGAACCGCCGGAAGTGCTGGGCCACCACATCGGCGCGGCTCTCCTGGGCACGTTCCTGGGCATTCTGCTCTGTTACGGCATCTTCGCGCCCATGTCCATCAAGCTGCACAACCTGCAAGTCGAGCGGGTCATTTACTTCCGTTTCATCAAGGAAGCGGTCATGTCTTCGGTGAAGGGCCTCTCGCCCATCATCGCCCTAGAATACGGCCGCCGCTCCATACCGCCCTATTTCCGCCCCACGTTCACGGAAATGGAACAGACGCTAAAGGGGTAAAAGCATGTCCGGTTCATGGAAAGTGGCCTACGCCGACTTCGTTACGGCCATGATGGCCTTCTTCCTGCTCATGTGGCTGCTGGCCCAGGTGCCGGAGGAGAAGCTCGTCGCCCTTGGCGAATATTTCAAGACCGGCGGCCGCAGCACCGGCTCCGGCTACGGCCTCATGGTCAACGACGACGTGCCGCCGCCCAGTCTGGACGCCACCCCGCTGAGCCCGGAACAGGAAATCAGCATCGAAGTGAGCCGCTTCCTCACCGATCTCCTGCGCGAACGCGACCTGCAGGAAAAAGTGCGCGTCACCCCCATTGAGGATGGAGTTCTGTTGCGGGTGCAAAGCGGCGTCATGTTCGATGAAAACGACGTCGCGCTCGGCGGCGACGGGGTCGAACTGCTGCACGCCGCCGCCACCACCGCTCGGCAGTTCAAGCTGGATCTGCAGGTGCGCGGCCACGCCGACAGCATGGAGGGCAGCGGCGAATTCGGCCCCTGGGAGCTTTCCGCCCTGCGGTCCGCCGTAACCGTGCGCTATTTGGTGGAAGCGGAGCGCATTTCGCCTTCTCTCCTCTCCTGCGTGTTTTACGGAGCCACCCAGCCCATTGTGCCCGACCGGGGCGGCATAGCCTCGCCGGAAAACCGCCGGGTAGAGTTTTTCTTCCACCGCCCGGCCATGTCTCTGAACAGCCGCGAGGGCTAAGGGCTTGCCCGGCCGCCCGCCCCTGCGCGAAGGGTTTACCACCGGCAGCGGGGCCGCCGCCGCCGCTTTCGCGGCGGTCAACCGGCTGCTTTCCCCAAATTCCGCTCTTGCCTCCGTGCAAACAGCCCTGCCGCCGTTTCAGACCGTCAACGGGCAGTTATGCCCGCAAAACGAAACCCGGCTTTGTATCCCGGTTCATTCCACGCAGTTCCGCGCGCAACCGCCCCTGGCCGGAGCGCGGGTCATCAAGGACGGCGGCGACGACCCGGACGCCACCGACGGCCTGATCCTGGAGGTGTGGGCCGCGACCTCGGCCAGGCATCTGGCGGGATTGCCGGGCCTGGCGGACGTGGGGCATGATTACCCAATAGCCGGTAGCGCCTTGCAACTGGACGGCGGAGTTTTTCTTTCCACCGGCCGGGGGGTGGGCCGGGTAACCCTGCCCGGTTTGCCGGTAGCGCCGGGCGAGCCGGCCGTCAACCCGGAGCCGCGCCGCCAAATCGCCTTTGCGGCGCGCGAAGCCGCCCTGGCCGCCGGGCATGACGGCCCCATCCACCTGTTCCTGCGCGTGCCGGAGGGCGAAGCGGCCGCTGCCAAAACCCTTAACGCGCGCCTGGGCATCCTGGGCGGCATCTCCATTTTGGGAACGCGCGGTACGGTGCGCCCCTACAGTCATGAGGCCTGGCAGGCCACCATTTCCCAAGGGCTGGACATCGCCCGCGCCTTGGGGCTCGCCAGCGCGGCCTTCAGCACCGGCCGCAACAGCGAAGCCGCCCTGCAGCGGCTTTTCCCGGAGCTGCCGCCCCAATCTTTCATCCAGGCGGCGGATTACGCCGGGTTTTCCATCGCCAGCGCCGGCGAGCGCGACTTCCGGCACCTTATCTGGGGCTGCTACCCGGGCAAACTCCTCAAACTGGCCCGGGGTCTGGAATACACCCACGCCCGGAGCGGCCCGCCGGATTTGCCCTGGCTGGCCGAACTGGCCCGGCAAGCCGGGGCGGACGCGGCGGCGGAAACCCTGGCCGGACCGTCCAGCGGAACCACCGTCAGGGGAGCGTTCGAACTTCTGGAAAAAACAGAGCCGGCCCTGGCATTGAACATTCTGAAACTTGTTGCTAAAATGGCCTTGCACACCTTGCGCGGCTGGACGGCGCAAGCCGCCCGGCCCTACAGAGCGGGCGGCCCGAACACGCCGCCTCCCCGGATAACGTTGTGCCTGTTTCATAACAACCACAGCCTCTGGCTACGGACGGACACTTATGGATGAAGAGAACCGCTATCCCATCACCGTCCTGGGTCTGGGTCTCGTCGGCACGGCCGCGAGCGCCCATATCAACGACAACCTGGCCGAATTTTTCAAATGCGCGGATTGCGTCTGTGCCGGCAAACCGCAATTCGAAACCTTTGACGCCGCCATACCGGCGGCGGCGGAACGGCTCCAGGTCGGCCCGGACATGGCCGTCCTCATCGCGCGGTTGCGCGAACGCCAGGCCAGCGGCAAGAGAATTCTGGCTCTCACCGGCGGCGACCCGCTCTTCTTCGGCCTGGGCGCCACCCTGAGCCGCCATTTCGCGCCCAAGGACCTGCTGATCTACCCGGCGGTCTCCTCCATGCAGGAAGCCTGTTCCCGTCTGGCCCTGCCCTGGGACAACATGCGCTTTGTCTCGCTGCACGGGCGCCTTAAAAACCACGCATCGCCCTGGCTGGAACTGGCCCGGGCCAGCCTGAGCGAAAAACCGGTCTGTCTGCTCCTGGACGCCAGCGTCCAGATTTCCCTGGTGGCCTCGTTCCTGCTGGAGCGAGGGCGCACAGCCTGCACCATGCACTACTTCCGCGGCCTCA
Source organism: Deltaproteobacteria bacterium (assembly GCA_031264465.1). Classification (GTDB taxonomy): domain Bacteria; phylum Desulfobacterota; class Desulfovibrionia; order Desulfovibrionales; family Desulfovibrionaceae; genus WRHT01. The sequence goes on from JAISDX010000031.1 coordinate 7,694, forward strand.
TAAAAATGCGGGACAGCGGCCTCGCGCACTGCGAAGACCTGGCTCTGGCCGGGGCCGAAACCTCCCTGGAGCAGCACTTCAGCCTGCGGCCGGAAGAAGCCGCCAGGTTCCCGCCGGGTTTTTCCATGCTGCCCTCGCTCCTGATCCTGGTGCCGGACAAAGGGGCTCGCCCTCCCCGCCCCTATCTGGGCATGCCGGACGAAGCGTTTGAATCCCATAACGGGCTGATTACCAAGCAGCCGGTGCGGGCCGCCATCCTGGCCGCCCTGCGCCTCCGGCCGGACAGCCTGCTGCTGGACCTGGGCGCCGGCAGCGGCTCGGTGGCGCTGGAGGCCCTGGCCCTCCTGCCGGAAGGCGGAGCCTACGCTGTGGAAAGAGACCCGCAGCGGGTGCGGCAGATCCAGAACAACCGCATGCGCCACGGCGCGGCCAGCCTGGAAATTATCCAGGGAGACAGCCTCCTCCTGACCGGACAGCCGGACTTCAAACTCAAAGCGGATCGTATCTTTATCGGCGGCGGCCTTGATAAGGGCATGCGCCTCTTGCGTCAGGCTTGGCATTTGCTCCCGCCAGGCGGCCGCCTGGTCATTTCCTGCGTGCTCCTGGGCACGCTGGAGCGCACCCGGCGCTTGCTGGAGGAACTCGGCGCCGAGCCGGAAATCACCGCCATCCAGGCCGCCAGGGCCGCCAAACTGGCCGGCGACCTGCAACTCAAAGCCTGCAACCAGGTCTTCATCGTGGCGGCCGACAAACCCGCCGCCAACGGCTGACGCGCCATGGAGCAAAACGAAACCACCGGCAAGGTCTGGTTCATCGGCGCCGGACCGGGCGACCCGGAACTCCTGACCGTCAAGGGCCGGCGCCTGATCCGCCAGGCAAGCCTGGTGCTCTACGCCGGCTCCCTGGTGCCGCCGGCCGTCGTGGCCGAAGCTCGCCCGGAAGCCCGGCTGATCGATTCAGCCCCGCTCCACCTGGAAGAAACCCACACCCTGATGCGTGAAGCCGCCCGGCGCGGCGAGACCGTGGCCCGGGTGCACACCGGCGACCCCGGTCTGTACGGCGCGCTGCGCGAACAAGCCGCCCTGCTGGCGCGAGACAACATCCCCTACGAAGTGGTCCCCGGCGTAAGCGCGGCTTTCGCGGCCGCGGCCGCGGCCGGCCTGTCCCTGACCGTGCCGGAGAAAACGCAATGTTTTTCCATCACCCGCTTGGCCGGGCGCACGCCGGTGCCGGCCGGCCAGGGAGTCAGAGAACTGGCCGCGCACGGCGGGAGCCTGGCCGTCTATCTCTCCGGCGCGGACCGGCGCCAACTGGCCCGCGAGCTGCGCGCCGCCGGGCTGCCCGGTGGCACGGCCATAGTGGCCGCCTACCGGGTGGGCTGGCCGGAGGAGCGCCTCATCCGCCTGAACCTGGCCGAACTGGATCCGGACGGATTGGAACTGGAACCCGAAGCCGCCGCCCGGCTGGACGGACAATTGGGCGAACTTGACAAACTTGCAAGACAGATAACCTTTCTGGTATTGCCGGGCGAAAGCGGGACGGACGGCACTCCGCCCTCCCGGCTGTATGATCGCAACTTCAGTCACGGCTTCCGGGCCGCACAGGATAAAAAATGAGCAAAGCGGATGATAAACTGGCCTTCACCTCCAAAAATTGCTGGGAAGTCTACAACGGCAAAAAAGATCAGGCGGAGATGCAAAAACTGGCCGCCCGCTACCTGGATTTTCTCACCCGCTGCAAAACCGAGCGGAACACCGTCGATTACCTGGCCGAGCGCCTGAACAAAGCCGGCTTCAGCCTGGGCGGCTTCAAAAACGGCAAAGGCATGAAAATCATGCAGGGCAAAGCCCTGTTCGCGGCCCGCAAGGGGAGCCGGGGCCCCAGCGCCGGGCTGCACCTCATCTTCTCCCACACCGACGCGCCGCGCCTGGACCTCAAGCAGCGCCCGCTCCGGGAACAGAGCGGGGTGGCCCAGGCCAAAACCCACTATTACGGCGGCATTCGCAAATACCAATGGTTTGCCAGGCCCCTGGCCCTGCACGGGGTTGTGGTCAAGGCCGACGGGAGCGTCATCAGGGTCACCCTGGGCGAAGAGCCGGGCGAACCGGTATTCGCCATTTCGGACCTGCTGCCGCACCTGGCGGCCGCACAGGCCGACCAGCCGCTGCGCAAAGTTTTTGAGGCGGAAAAGATGAACCTGGTGCTCGGGCACCAGCCCGCGCCGGTTGCTTCTTCCGCCGGCAAAAGTGCGAAAAGGGACGAGAAAAACGGCGCCAAAGACCCGATCAAGGCCAACGTGCTGCGCCTGCTCAACCAGAAATACGGCATTATCGAGGAAGATCTCTACTCGGCCGAACTGCAGGCCGTGCCGGCCGGGCCGGCTCTGGAGGTCGGACTGGACGCGGCCCTCCTGGGCGGCTACGGACAGGACGACCGCATCAACGTTTTCCTGTCCCTGGAAGCCCTGCTGGCCGATCTGGACAAAAGGCCGGCCCGTACCCAGTGCCTGGTGTTCCTGGACAAGGAGGAAATCGGCTCAGAAGGCTCCACCGGCGCCAAGTCCCGCTTTTTTGAATACTGCGTGCAGGATGTTATCGAAGCCTGGGAACCCAGGGCCCGCTTTTCCGAAGTGATGCTGAACAGTCGGGGCATATCGGCCGACGTGCATGGCGCCGTGGATCCGGACTGGCAGGAACTGCACGAAAAACTGAACTCGGCCCTGCTCGGGCACGGACCCTGCTTTTGCAAGTTCACCGGCAGCCGGGGCAAGTACGAAGCCAACGACGCCCACCCGGAATACGTGGCCTGGCTGCGCGGCCTGCTGAACAAGGCCGGCGTGCCCTGGCAAATGGCCGAACTGGGCAAGGTGGACAGCGGCGGCGGCGGCACCGTGGCCATGTACTTCGCCAGCTACGGCATGAACATCATCGACTGCGGCCCGGCCATCCTGGCCATGCACAGCCCGTTCGAGCTGTCCAGCAAAGCGGACCTGTACGCCACCTGGCTGGCCTTCCGGGCTTTCCTGCAGGCCAGATAGCGCGCATGAACGCCAACCCCATCCTCCTGCCTTTTCCCCGCCTTGCGGGCGGGCTGGTCGAAGGCTCGTTCGTCCGGCGCGTCAAGCGTTTCAGCGTCGAATTCGAGAGCGGGGGAGAACGTTTTTGGGCTCATACCAACAATTCCGGCGCCATGCGCGGGCTTACCGCCCCCGGCCTGCCGCTGCTCCTCTCCCGGGCCACCGCGCCCGGGCGCAAGCTCGCCTACACCCTGGAGCTGGTCGGTCTGGAGCACACCGGGGGGCGCACCTGGGTGGGCGTAAACACGCTCATCCCCAATCGCCTGCTCAAGGCCGCCTTTCTGGCCGGACTCCTCCCCTGGGCCGCCGGTTACACCAACATCCGCCCCGAGGCCAGGCGCGGGCAAAGCCGCCTTGACGCACTCTTTACCGGCCCGCAGCTCCCGCCGCTCTGGGTGGAGTGTAAAAACGTCACCCTGCTGGAGGACGGACCCGCTAATCCCGATCGGCAAGTCCCCAACCGGGGCGGCACGGCCGCGTTCCCGGACGCGGTGAGCGAACGGGCGCAAAAGCACCTGCGGGAAATGACGGAGATTGTAAAAAACGGCGAGCGGGCCGCCTGCTTCTATTGCATCCAGCGCGCCGACGCCGCCTGCTTCGCCCCGGCCGATCATATCGACGCGAAATATGCCGAGCTGTTCCGCCTGGGGCTTGCGGCCGGGGTGGAGGTCTACCCCTACCGCGCGGCCATTACAGTGGAAAAACTCGTTTCCGGTGACTCTTCCGGCGACTCCCCCGGCGGCTTGCCCGGTGAAATTCGGGGCGGCATCGGGCTGGGGGAACTGTTGCCCCTGCTGCCGTATTAGCCGCCCCGCCGGCCATTTGTTATAACATGTGACGGAGTCTGGAAAAACCGGCTTGTTTTTGCTATATCAGAAAAATGCGCCAGCCGGCGCGCCAACCGCAACCACGGCCCCAGGCGGCAACGCCGGGCGGGCCGAACCCCGTTGCCCATGGCAGTACTTTTGACCGTTGGTTTCAGTAAAACGCCCCTGGCCGGACTCTCGGAGCTGGCCAAAAAATATCGGCACGAAATCCTGGCCGCTCGCAACCCGGAAGAAGCGGGCGCGGCTCTGGGCATCTACGCCTGCGACCTGATCCTGTTCATGCTGGAAAGCGGCAAGCGTGAGGAATGGCCCCAGATGATGCCGCTGGAGCGGCTGCCCGGCGCGCCGGACATCATCGCGGTGGTCCAGGGCGACGACACCGCCGCCGCCGAATACGCCATCCAGTCCGGCTGCTGGGACGCGCTCTACCTGCCGGCCGAGCCGGAAATTCTGGAAAGCTACGTCCAGCGCTGCCTGGAAGGCCGCCGCTCCGCCGTGGAGCAACACCCGGCCGTCCTCAAGCGCGACGAAATCATTGGCAGCAGCCCGCTTTTGGGGAGACTCCTGCAGCAGCTCAGCGTATTCGCGGCTTCGGATTCGAGCGTCCTGCTCATGGGCGAAACCGGCACGGGCAAGGAGCTGTTCGCCAAGGCCATTCACGACAACAGCCCGCGCGCGAACAAGCCGATGGTCGTGGTGGACTGCACCAACCTCCCCGCCAGCCTGGCCGAAAGCCTGCTCTTCGGGCACGCGCGCGGCTCTTTTACCGGCGCGGTCGAATCCAGCGACGGGCTGTTCAAACAGGCGGACGGCGGCACCATTTTCCTGGACGAAATCGGCGAACTGGATATTACCGTGCAAAAGTCGCTGCTCCGGGTAATCCAGGAAAAACGCTTCCGGCCGCTGAGCGCCAAAAAGGAAATTTCCTGTGACTTCCGCATCATCGCCGCCACCAACCAGGACTTGGAAAGCATGGTGCAGCAGGGCGCATTCCGGCAGGATCTGTACCACCGCATCAACACCCAGACCGTGGTGCTGCCGCCCCTGCGCGACCGGGCCGAAGACGTGCCCATGCTCATGCGGCACTATGTGGAGCTGTTTTGCCTGAGCCAGAACGCCCCGCAAAAGGAAATCGCCCCGGAAGTGCTGGAAGCCCTTAAAATTTACAACTGGCCCGGCAACATCCGCGAACTGGTCAACGTGGCCAACGCGGCGGTGCTCCGCTCGCTGGGCGACCCGCGCATCTACCTGCAGCACCTGACCGAAGATATCAGATTATTTTTGGCCCGCTCCCATATTACCACGCAGAGCCTCCTGAAATTATCCAGGGAATCCAGGGAAAATTCCTATGCTCCCCTGGACGCGGGCCGGCAGGGCTCGGGGCTGCAAGCCTCGCCCGCCGCCCTGTCGGACATGGAAGCGCACAGCCGCAGCGAAATAGAACAGGCCGGGCAACTGCCGGAAATTGAAGAGAACCTCGAAGCGGCGGAAACGGAAATCAGCCGTGAAGCCGCTACGGAAGTGACCGGCCTGGATGGCTACGCCACGGAAGCTTTCGAGTTTCTGGAGGACGGGAAAGCGGAAATTACCGCCGGGGCAGGCCCGGACAACCCGGTTTACGATTTTCCGTCCCGGGAGCAACTGCCCAGCTACAAGGAAGCCCGGGCCGAATACGTGCTGAAAATGGAAACCCATTACCTGGACGAGCTCATGAAGCGCAGCCAGGGCGACTTCAACACGGCCAGGAAAATTTCCGGCCTTTCCCGGGCCAGACTATACGAACTTTTAAAACGCAACCGCATCCAGCCGGATAGATAAGCCAAGGAAAGACTGATTAATGAGGATTTTTGTTTCCTGGCCGCGCCCGGAAACAAAAATCCTCATTAATCTGCGTTTCCCTAGTAGCGGTAGTAATCCGGCTTGAAGGGGCCGTCCACGTCCACGCCGATGTAATCGGCCTGCTCCCTGGTGAGTTTCGTAAGCTTCACGCCCAGGCGGGCCAAGTGCAGGCGGGCCACTTCCTCATCCAGCTTCTTGGGCAGGATGTACACTTTCCTTTTCAGGTTGGGATTGCCGGCCAACTCAAGTTGGGCCAGCACCTGGTTGGTGAAGCTGGCGGACATTACAAAGCTGGGGTGGCCGGTGGCGCAGCCCAGGTTGACCAAGCGGCCTTCGGCCAGGACGATGATGGAGCGGCCGGAGGGCAACAGCCACTTGTCCACTTGCGGCTTGATGTTGACGCGTGTGCAGTCCTTGCTCCCTTCGAGCCAGGCCATGTCGATTTCGCTGTCAAAATGGCCGATGTTGCAGACAATGGCCTCGTCCTTCATTTTCAGGAAATGGCGGGCTTCAATGACATGGCGGTTGCCGGTGGCGGTGATGAAAATGTCGCCTTCGCCGGCCACCTCCTCCAGTTCCACCACTTCATAGCCTTCCATGGCGGCCTGCAGGGCGCAGATTGGGTCTATTTCCGTCACCAGCACCCGGGCGCCAAAGCCGCGCATGGACTGGGCGCAACCTTTGCCCACATCGCCGTAGCCCACGACCACGGCCACCTTGCCGGCCACCATGATGTCGGTGGCGCGCTTGATGCCGTCAGCCAGAGATTCGCGGCAGCCGTAGAGATTGTCGAACTTGGACTTCGTTACGGAGTCGTTGACGTTCACGGCCGGGAACAGGAGCTTGCCCTGCTTTTCCATGTGGTAAAGACGGTGCACGCCGGTGGTGGTTTCCTCGGAAACGCCCTTGATTTTGGCGGCCACCTTGTGCCAGCGCTGCGGATCCTTCTGGCGGGAAGCAGCCAGGCGGGCCATGACCACCTGCATTTCCTTGACTTCTTGCGGCTGCTGGAGGAGGGCCGGGTTGTTTTCCACTTCCACACCCTTGTGGATGAGAAGAGTCGCGTCGCCGCCGTCGTCGACGATCAGGTCCGGGCCGCTGCCGTCAGGCCAAGTCAGGGCCATCTCGGTGCACCACCAGTAATCTTCCAGGGTTTCGCCCTTCCAGGCGAACACCTTGGCCAGGCCGGCCTCGGCCACGGCCGCGGCGGCCTGGTCCTGGGTGGAGAAAATGTTGCAGGAGGCCCAGCGCAGGTCGGCGCCCAGCGCATGCAGGGCTTTGATCAGCATGGCCGTCTGAATGGTCATGTGGAGCGAGCCGGAAATCTTCAAGCCTTTGAGCGGTTTTTGCCCGCCGTATTTGTCAATCAGGCCCATCAGGCCTGGCATTTCGCGCTCGGAGAGCTGCATTTCCTTGTGGCCGAGCTCGGCCAAGGCCATATCGGCCACTTTACAGGCCAGGGACAAATCCAGGGGTTTTACATCCGCCATGTTGTACTCCAGCGATTGAATTTAAGGTTAAAAAAGATTGGCTCGCCGTTAAACGGCGACGGCCTTATACATATGGATGGAAAGATTTCTCTCTACGGGGTTCGAGTACGATGCCGCCAGATGGAAGTCCGCTTCCCGCAGGAATTCCTCTATGGTCGCGCTGTCAAAGCCGAGCCAGCGGTCGCCGTAATCGGTGCGCAGGCTGTCGTCATCATGCCGGTCAAAGTCGCTCAGAACCAGCACGCCGCCGGGCTCGAGCACGCGCCGGGTTTCGCGCAGCACCGTGCCCGGGTTGGTCAGGTGATGCAGCACCAGGTTGATGGAGGCGAAATCCGCCTCGCCGTCCCGCAGCGGCAGGTGCTCCAGATCGCCGATGCGTAGCGAAACCCGGTTCTGGCTGTCCACAAACCGCCGGCGGGCCAGTTCCAGCATGCTGGGGGCGCCGTCCACCCCGATGGCCTGGTCGGCCCGGCGCAGCAGACACTGCAACATGCCGCCGGTACCGCAGCCCAGGTCGACGGCGGTATGGCAACGGACCGGCATCAGGGAGAGAACTTCTTCCTCAAGCCGGAAGGAACCCAAAATGTCGCGGGACATGCTGTCCCAAACCAGGGCGATGGTATTGAAAAACTGGCTGGTCTTGCTGGCCCGCTCCTCGATGATGCAGGCGACCAGGGCCAGGTCATCGGCGGCAAAACTGCCGGCGGCCAAAAAAGGAGCCAGCGCGTTGATAAATTTGCGCCCTTCGCCTTCGCCGGCGGCCGAATAGAAAACCCAAAGCCCTTCCCGCCGGTAATGGAGCAGGCCAGCATCGGCCAGAATTTTCAGGTGGCGCGACACCCGGGACTGGCCCATGCCGAGAAATCTGACCAGCTCGTTGACGTTCAGCTCAAAGCGGTTCAGGATAAACAGGAGACGCAGCCGAGTTTCATCGGACAGGGCCTTGAAAAAATGCAGGGTCTGGCTCATGATATTTTTCCAAAAGCTGATGTTTATATCAATACTTCATGATATTTAATATGCGTCATAATAGATTAAGTCAACCACAAAATATGCATATACCCCAGATAACTCCAATTTGCATCGCCGGCCCCACCGGCGCCGGCAAAAGCGCCGCCGCCGCCCTGCTGGCCCGGGAACTGGGCGGGGCCGTCATCAATGCCGACTCCCGCCAGCTTTACGCCGATTTCCCCATAATCACGGCCCAACCGGGCGCCGAGGAACTGGCCCAGGCGCCGCACCATCTGTACGGCTTTCTCTCCTGCCGGGAAAAAATCAGCGCCGGGCGCTACGCCCGGCTGGCCGAGGAAAAAATCGCCGCCGTGGCCGCCCAAGGGCTGGTTCCCATTCTGGTGGGCGGAACCGGGCTCTACTTCCAGGCCCTGCTTGCAGGCATCGCCGACATCCCGCCGGTGCCGGAAGAGATTCACGCGACCTGGCAAGAGCGCTGCCTGGCCAAGGGGAGCGAACCCCTGCACGCCCTGCTGCGGGAGAAAGACCCGGCCTATGCGGCCAAAATTCATCCCCACGACCGGCAGCGCATCACCCGCGCCCTGGAAGTAATCGATTTTACCGGCAAGGCGTTTTCCTGGTGGCATGCCGAAAGAACGCCCACCGCCGACAGGCCGGGGCGCCCGGCCCTGCTTATGGCGGTGGGCCTGCCCCTGGCCGAACTGGAGCCGCTCCTGGGCAGGCGGATTGAACTCATGCTGGAAGCCGGCGCCGTGGCGGAAGCGGAAAAGGCGCTGCTCGCCTGCCCGGACCGCAATACGCCGGGCTGGAGCGGCATCGGCTGCGCCGAACTCGGACGCTTCCTGGCCGGTGAAATTTCGCTTGAGGACTGCAAAGAACTGTGGCGGCGCAACACCCGCGCCTACGCCAAGCGACAACTGACCTGGTTCAGAGCGAAGCCGGGCTTTTCCTGGTATCGCCCCGGCCAGGGCGCCGCGATGCTGCAAACGGCCCGCGACCGGTTGACCTTATAATGCCACCGCAACAAATTCCTTCCGCGCTGCCGGCCTTTGCGTTATAATGCGGCTTATGCGCAACATAAAATCAACCATACCGGCGATCATTCTCTCGGACGTCTGCGCGCTGCTCCTGGCCTTCGGTCTGGCTTACGTTTTTCGGTCCGGCCTGGATGATTTTCGCATTTGGCGCAGCTACCTGCACCTTGTTCCGATAATCGCGTTGTTTGTGCCGCTTTACGCCGCCCTGGGCCTTTACCCCGGCCTGCTGCTTACCGGACCGGAACACTTGAAACGCCTTTCCATCGCCACCAGCATCGGCGTGCTGTTCCTGAGCGGCGTTCTCTTTGCCGGCCGGCTCAGCCTGGACTATTCACGCATGGTGGTATTCCTGTTCTGGCTCCTGGCCCTTTTCCTGGTGCCGCTCTGCCGTTTCCTGAGCCGAAAAATCTACGCCCGCTGCCATTGGTGGGGTTACCCGGTCGTGCTCATCGGCCGGGGTTCGCTGACCGCCCTCCTGGCCAGGCACCTGCGCAGCCTGCCGGAACTGGGCTACCGGGCCGTAGCGGTTTTCGACCTGGACGGAGAAGGACAAAACATGGCCGGTCTCGAGAGCGTGCGCCTGAGCGAGCAGAACGCCGAGGCGGGCGGACAGTTGAAGAGCATTTCCGACCAACACCCGGGGGCCATGGCCGTGCTGATCATGGAAGGCCTGGACAGGGAGCGGCAGGAAAAAATCTTCCAGTTGGCCAACCGGCATTTCCGGCGTCTTTTGCTCATGCCGGACAAATCGCTCCCCCTGCGGCTTTCCGTACGTCTTTCCATGTTCTGTTCGCGTATGTCGCTGTCGCTGCGCCAGAACCTGCTGGATCCTTACCGACGGCAATGGAAACGGACGCTGGATCTGATGATCATGGCCTTTATCCTGCTGCCCTGCATCCCGCTGTTCCTGCTCATCGCCCTGGCCATCAAGCTGGACAGCAGCGGGCCGGCGTTTTACCGCCAGGACCGCATCGGCCTGGGCGGACGCGGGATAAAAATATGGAAATTCCGCACCATGTATGCGGAGGCCGAGCGAATGCTGGATAACTATCTGGCGGAAAACCCGCGCCTCAGGGAAGAATGGGAGCGCGAGCAGAAGCTCAAAAACGATCCGCGCATCACCCGCGTGGGCAAGCTCCTGCGCAAAGCCAGCCTGGATGAACTGCCGCAGCTTTTCAACGTGCTGAACGGCACAATGAGCTTGGTCGGGCCACGCCCCATAGTCAAGGGCGAAATAAAAAAATACGGCCGGGCTTTTGCGCTCTATATTCAGGTACGGCCCGGCATCAGCGGCCTGTGGCAAATTTCCGGGCGTAGCAACGTCAGCTACGCCACGCGGGTGGCCCTGGACGAAACCTATATCGCCAACTGGTCGGTCTGGCTGGATATTTACATCATGGTGCGCACCATACCGGCCGCCCTGACCACCAACGGGGCCTATTAACGGTCTTTTTGCTCCCTAGCCGCATCAATCAGCCTTTCCCAAGGGAACGCTCTTGCCGAACTCGCCGGTCACCAGGGCGGTATAGAGCGGCGCGGTGTACTGTTTTTCATAGCGCTGCACGTCTTCCATCAGCTCTTTGGCCGCCTGGAGGGGATCCTTGGCCGCCGCGTAAGGGCGCTTCTGGATCATGGCCGCAAAAGAATCTGCCACAGCGCAAAGCATGCCCATGCGGGTCATCCGGTCCGCCTTGAGTTTTTGCGGGTAGCCCGTGCCGTCCAGCCGTTCGTGGTGTTCCAGGCAGGCCGCCTTGATGTCCTGCTGCATCAGATCCAGCTTGTGCGCCACCTGGGCGCCGGTGAGCACGTGCTTGTGAATCTTGTCGCGGTCATCCGGCAAGAGCTGGGTGGTCTTGCCGAGGATGAACGACGGCACCTTGCTCATGCCCACATCGTGCAACAGAAAGCCCAGGGCGTAGTTGTTCAGCTCCGGCCGGGTCAGTTCGTCGCCCTTCTGGTGCATGAAAATCCAGAGTCCCGCGGCCAGCGTGTTCAGCGTCTGGCGCGCCAGGGTATGGTCGCCCTTGAACAGGCGGCGCATGAACAGCTTGATGCGGTGTTTGTCGGCCCAGAGGTATTCGGTAAGCACCATGGCGTCCTGGTGCAGGCGTTCGAAGGCCGGCTTGACCGGTTGCTCAAAAAACTCCTCCAGGCGCATGGTCAGGGCCTGCAGGAAAATATCCGCTATTTCCGCTTCCTTGAGGTTGGCGTCCAGCAAAACCAGGTCCAACTGCTTCACGATATGTTTTGAATAAATGGGGTGATCGGCGCGCGAAACAAAGAGCAGCCCCTCCTGGACCAACCGGGAAATTTCCTCCACTTGCTCGTTGGAGAGGCGGCTGTCTTTTTTGGAGTAAAGCACCAACTGCACCACTTTTTCCTGGAGCAGATAAAGATCCAGCGGCAGGCGATACTTGGGAAAGCTGGACAACACCGCCTCGCTGATCTGGTAGTAATCCTCGGAAATTCCGGCAAGTAAATCTTGAGCCATATTTAAATCCTTTTCACAGTCCAGCTAAAAACGGGCTATGCCCAAGATTTTTTTAAGGTTACTTCCTGTAAATTTTCACGAGGTTGGTACCCTTGGAGGCTTCGCCGTAACGCGGCTGTCCGGCCGTGATGACCAGGCTGTCGCCGCAATTGAATTCGTCCCAATCTTCAATGAAGTTTTCCGAACGCTCCAGGTGCCCGACCGAGTTGTCGCGGATAAGATGGCTGGATACGCCCCAGGTAAAATTGAGCCCGCGATAGACCTCTTTTTTGGGCGTGAGCACATGGATGGGCGGCCGGGGACGGCGGGCGGCCAAGTTGCGGGCGGCCGCGCCGGACATGCTGTGCGCCACCAGGGCCACGGCCCCGGCCTTTTCGGCCAGCAGGCAGGCGGAGTAGGACAAAAAGTCGGAGACCAGGTCTTCCGTGGGCAGGTCATAGCGGGTTCTGCGCTCCATCAGGAGCGCTTCGGCCTCGTGCGTGATGCTGCGCATGAACTTGACCGTCTCTTCCGGGTAGTGCCCCATGGCCGTCTCTTCGGAGAGCATCACGCAGTCGGCGCCGTCCAGCACGGCGTTGGCCACGTCGGTGGTTTCCGCCCGGGAAGGCGAGGGGTTGTTCACCATGGAAAGCAACATCTGGGTGGCCACAATTACCGGCACGGCGGCGTTGTTGCAAGCCCGGATAATGCGTTTCTGCATGGTGGGCAGGCTGGGCAGCGGGCATTCAACGCCCAGGTCGCCGCGCGCCACCATGACCACGTCCACCACTTTCAGCAGTTCGTCCAGGCGGTCGACGGCGTTCTGGCGCTCCAGCTTGGCCACCACCGGAATATTCCGTCCGCCCTCGGCGATAATGGCCTTGGCCGCCAGAATGTCCTCGGCGGTCTGCACAAAGGACAGGGCCACCGCGTCAACGCCCAGGGCCAGGCCGTCGCGCAGGTCGCTCTTGTCTTTTTTGGTCAGGGCCGGCAGCTTCAGATCCTTGCCGGGCAGGGCCAGGCCCTTGCGCGAAGTGACCAGGCCGCTGTTGTTGGACTCCAGCAAAAAGTTGCGCCCGGCCAGCTTTTCCAGCACCACCAGTTGCAGAGAGCCGTCGGCCAGGGCCAGAGTATCTCCCGGCACGAGGGCGTGCAAAATTTCATCCTTGTCAAAGGGAATGTACAGGGCGGCCGCGTCTTCCGGCTGTTCCGGCCCGAGGACGATCTTGTCGCCGTAACCCACGGTCAGGGGGGTGGGCAGGTCGCCGATGCGGATCTTGGGGCCGGCCAAATCCTGCAGGACCGTAAGCGGGCGTTGCAGCTTCTTTTCCAGTTCGCGTATGGTCTGTACGATCGGCTCAAAACTGGCCGCGCCGCTGTGCGAAAAGTTCAGCCGGAAGATGCTCGCTCCGGCAACAGCCAGCTTCTCCAGCATTTTCGGCGTATTGCAAGCCGGTCCAACCGTCGCGATAATTTTTGTTTTCATATCCATTGCCCCAATTTTATTTTAAAAGCGTGATCCTTGTGAATATGCCCCTGGAAACAAGGCGGGTCAAGGAAAATCCACTTATGCCGCGACTGCCCCAAGCCTGGAAAAACCGCAAAAAAGCCCGTTCTGGCGCGTTTTTAGCGCAAACGGCGCGCTTTACCATTGACAACGGCCCTTGCTGCTGTAGTTATAGCCGTTCATAGCGCATTATCATTCTGTCAGGCAAATCACCCGGACCATGAGTAACGAACAAGAAAAGCCAGAGCAAGAGCGGGGCCGGACGGACTCCTCTTATTTTGATCCGGCCCGCCGGGCTGCGGAACTGGGCATGGCCGGCCCGGCGGTCAACCCGGTGGGTTGCGAAGATCCCGCCATGTCGGCCAGCGGCGTGGCCCAGCCCACCCCGGCCTTCCCGCCCGGCCAGCTCGCGGCCCCTTCCCTGCCGGCGCCCCAACCCAACTCGCGCGGCGGTGTTTCCTCGCGGGAAATCTGGAGCCTGACCTGGCCGCAAATCCTGATGATGCTTTTCCAGTTCATGGTCGGCGTCACCAACGTCTGGGTGGCCGGGCGCATCGACGCGCTGGTCCAGGCCTCTTTCGGCCTTGTGATTCAGGTCTTTTTCCTGTTCCTGGTCATCGGCATCGCCATCGCCAACGCTTCCACCGCCACCATGAGCCAGGCCCTGGGCGCCCGGCGCCCGCTGCGCGCCACCCGCTACCTCGGGCTGGCCTGTAATCTGGGCCTGGTTTTTTGCCTCGCCACCGTGTTTATGGGCTTCATTTTCCGGCACGAAATCATGTGGCTCATCCAGGTGCCGGAAAATATCGTGGATCTTTCCGTACGCCTGTGGCTGTTCTTCCTGTTCGGCGTGCCGGCCCAGTACGCCATCTCCCTGGGAGCCTCGGCGTTTCGCGCCTACAAAAAAGTCACCATGCCGCTCTACACCGGCATGGTAATCTGCGTGCTCAACTTCTTCCTGAATATCGGCCTGGGCCTGGGCCGCTGGGGCTTGCCCGGGCTCGGGCCGGACGGGCTGGCCATCGGGGCGCTCATTTCCATGTACAGCGGAGCCGCCTTCATTTTTTTCATGCTGGTCCGCCAGGGCTACTTCAAACGGGCGGCCTTCGCGCCGCTGCGCTGGCAGAAAAAGGCCGTGGGCTACTTGGTCAAAGTGGCCCTACCGGCCGGCGGCAACCAGCTAAGCTGGCAACTGGGCTACCTGGTCCTCCTAGGCATCGTGGGCGCGCTGCCCTCGGGCAGCGTGCACGCCCTGGCCGGCATGGCCGCAGGCATGCGCATCGAATCGCTGCTGTTTTTACCGGCCATCGCCTTCGGCATGACCGGCACCATCCTGGTGGGCTATTGCCTGGGCAACGGCAACCCGGCGGAAGCCCGGCGGGTGGGCCTTAAAATCATCGCCATCGGCTGCCTGAGCATGACGCTGGTGGCCTTCGCCATCTGGCCGTTCGTGAAGGAAATTTCCGCCTTCATGGCCCCGAGTCTGGACGTGCAGCCGGAGGTGATCAGCTACCTGCTCTTCAACCTCCTGGCCACGCCCTTCACCGTGGGCAGCACCATTCTGGGCGGCCTGCTCACCGGGGCCGGGGCCAGCATTTACCCCTTCATCATTTACGGCTGCACCACCTGGCTCCTGCGCCTGCCCCTGGCCTGGTGGCTGGGGCACGTGGCGCTGGGCGACGCCGCCGGCGTGTACGCCTCGCAGGCCATTTCCCAGGTGGTGATGTGCTGCGTTATTCTGCTGGTGTTCATCCGTTGCGATTGGGCGCGCTTTTCCATGTACAGCGCCAAGACGTCCAGGCCGGCCCCCGGGCTGCCGCGAAGCGCCGGATAATAATTTACGAATTTTCAACTTGATGAATCCATACAAAAAACTCGAGGTTCCCATACATGACGCCAGAATATACACCAGTTTCGCTTGACCATGTTAACGAATACGCCAGGCTTCTGGTGAACAGCGCCACCAACGCTTCCGACTTCAGTTTCGGCAATATCTGGGGCTGGTCCGATTACATGGGCATGGAGTGGAAAAAATGCGGCGAGATGTGCTGGCTGCGTCAGACCCTGGAGGAGCCGGGCGACTTGGCCCCCCTGGGCGACTGGAAAAAACACGACTGGACCAGTTGCGTCAACCTGAACAACGGCATGAAATTCATCCGGGTGCCGGAAGAACTCCTGGCGCTCTGGCGCAAACTGCTGCCGGCCGAGCGCATCATCGTGGGCGACGACCCCTTGCAATGGGATTACCTTTATCTGACCGAAGACCTGGCCAACCTGCCGGGCAACCGCTACCACAAAAAGAAAAACCTGGTGCGCCAGTTCGAGAAAAACTACAACTACACTTACGAGCGCTTCTGCTCGGTCTGCGTGGATGAAGTCTTGAGCATGCAGGAAGAATGGATCAAATGGCAGGACGCCGAGGCCGAGCCCTCCCTGCACCACGAAAACCGGGCCATCTACCTGACTCTGACCAACTGGAAGCTCCTGCCGAACATGGTGGGCGCGGCCATCCGGGTGGACGGCAAAATCATCGCCTACACTGTGGGCGAGTATATTCGCGAAGACACCATGATCGTGCACTTTGAAAAAGGCATGCCGGGCTACAAGGGCGTTTACCAAGCCATCAACAATTTTTTCGCCCAGGATATTGCCCGCGACCCGAAGATCAAATATATCAACCGCGAGCAGGATATGGGCGACCCGGGCATGCGCCAGGCCAAGGAAAGCTACCACCCCATCGCCTACATCAGGAAATACGATGTGGAAATTCTACCGGCCTGAGTTTAGTTCCGCACCTTACCTTTCGCCAACGAGGAGCCTCTCTTGAACGTTGTTACCCGCTTCGCGCCCAGCCCCACCGGGCATCTGCATATCGGCGGCGCCCGCACCGCCATCTTTTCCTGGCTCCTGGCCAGGCACTTCGGCGGCAAATTCTACCTGCGCATTGAAGATACCGACCAGGAACGCTCCAGGCAGGAATATACCGATTCCATCCTGGCTTCCATGAACTGGCTCGGCCTTGAGCACGACGGCGAAGTCGCCTACCAGAGCCAACGGCTCGGCCTGTACAGCGGGTACGTGGACAAGCTCCTGGCTTCCGGCCACGCCTACTGGTGCGACTGCACCCCGGAAGAGGTGGAAGCCATGCGCGAAGAGGCCCGGTCCAAAGGCGCCAAGCCCCGCTACAACGGCCGTTGCCGCGAACTGGGCCTCGGCCCCGGGACTGGGCGGGCCGTGCGTTTGAAAGTGCCGCGGAGCGGAGCCGTTTCCTTTGACGACCTGGTCAAGGGGCATATTTCCGTGGACGCCTCGGAACTGGACGACATGGTTCTGCGCCGGGCCGACGGGGCGGCCACTTACAATATGGCAGTGGTGGTGGACGACGCCGAAATGGGCGTCACCCACGTCGTGCGCGGCGACGACCACGTAAACAACACCCCCAAGCAAATCCTAATTTACCGCGCCCTGGGCCTGACCGAGCCGGTGTTCGGCCATGTGCCGATGATTCTGGGGCCGGACCGACAAAAACTTTCCAAGCGTCACGGCGCCAAGGCGGTAATCGAATACCAGGCCGACGGCCTCCTGCCCGAAGCCCTGCTCAATTACCTGGTCCGCCTGGGCTGGTCGCACGGCGACCAGGAAATTTTCAGCCGCCCGGAACTTGTCGAATTTTTCGACGGCACCAGCCTGAACGGCTCGGCCGCCGGCTTCGACCCGGAAAAACTACTCTGGGTGAACGCCCAGCACCTGCATAAAATACCGGCGGCCGAACTGGCCCTCCTGCTGGTGCCCTTCCTGCTCGAAGCCGGGCTGAAGCGCTGCGAGGCCGGCCGGGTGGCCAGATGCATCCCCCTGTTCCAGACCCGCTCTTCCAGCCTCAAGGAATTGGCCGAGCAGCTCATGCCGGTGCTGCTGCCGGCCGGGCTCCTGCTTTCCCAAAAAGAGGCCGTGGAAAAGACCCTGCCGGCCGATCTGCGGGAAGGACGCGAACACGTGGCCCGGCTGCGCGAAATTTTCGCCAAGGTCGAGCCCTTTGCCCAGGAAGGGCTGCACGCGGCCCTGCAAAAATACGTCGCGGACAACGGCCTCAAGTTCAAGGCCGTGGCTCCGCCCTTGCGGGTGAGCCTGCTCGGCTACATGGGCGGGCCGGACCTCGCCGCGGTGATGGAGGCCATCGGGCGCCCGGAAACGCTGCACCGGATGGAACACGCGGCCACCGGGCACTTCAAGTTCAAAAATCCGGTTGAAGGAAAGTAAACACTGACGCCCGGCGCGGCTGCCGGGGCGCCTTAACAATTCCTTAATGTTTTAGCGTTACTCACAGCGCTGGCGCGGTTTTCCCCAAGGCTTGCCGCTAACATCATAAGCAACAAGGGCAACGATCATGCTGATCGGGCATTATTCCATATCCAGCATTTTGCTGTTCGCGGTTCTGGTGGCGGTCTGCCTGATCGTGGATCTGAAAGCGCACAAGGCCGACGAAGTTATCTCGGCCAAGAGCGCCGCCAAGTGGACCCTGTTCTGGGTTGTCCTTTCCCTGGGTTTTGCCGGGTACATCTGGTACACGCACGGCTTTGCCGATTTTACCAAATTCATTTCCGGCTATTTTCTGGAAAAATCGCTCTCCGTGGACAACCTGTTCGTGATGATGGCCATTTTCGCGGCTTTCAGCGTGCGTGACGAATATCAGCACCGGGTGCTCTACTACGGCATCATCGGGGCCATCGTGCTGCGCTTGGTCTTTATCGCGACCGGCAACTCGCTGATCCTGCTCTTCGGCCCTTACGCCCTCACCGCTTTCGGCCTGTTCGTGCTCTGGTCGGCCTGGAAAATGTGGCGCGCCATGCACTCGGAACACGAGGAAATCGTGGACTACACCAACCACTGGTCCGTGCGCATGACCAAGCGGATCATGCCGGTGCGCCCCCGCCTGGACGGGCACAACTTCTTCGCCAAAGCCGGCGGCAAATGGGCGGCCACGCCGCTCTTCCTCTGCCTCATAGCCATTGAAGTGGCCGACGTGATGTTCGCCTTCGACAGCGTGCCGGCCATCATCGCCATCACCGAAGACCCTTTCCTGGTTTACACCAGCAACATCTTCGCCATCCTGGGCCTGCGTTCCATGTATTTCTGCCTGGCCGCCGGCAAGCGCTACCTGATCCACCTGGAAAAGGCGGTTATCGTCATCCTGGTTTACATCGGCCTAAAAATGCTGGCGAACGTGGCCTTCAGCTACCATATCCCGCCGCTGCTCAGCTTGGCCGTGGTGCTGGGACTCCTGGCGGCCGGAGTGCTGGCCTCCTTTGTGTTTCCCGCCAGGCCGGAAGAAGAGTAAAGCCGGTCCGGCAGCCTGACGGCGGTTAAACAAGTATCGCAGTTCACATGCAATCCGTCGCAACCTGCCGGTAAATAAAACAAGGTCTCCACCCGGCGGGGCGGAGACCTTGTTTTATTTACCGGAAGCGAACTCCTGGCGCAAATTCTCTAATGGATTTCGCTGTATACGCCGATGCGTGTGATGGCGCGGTGCAGGGCGGCCTGGGCGCGGTCGGCGTCAATTTCCTCCGTCCGGTGTTCCAGGCGCTTTTCAGCGCGCTCCCTGGCCTGCATGGCTCTGGCCTGGTCAATATCCTCCGCCAGTTCGGAAGATTCGGCCAGAATGGTAACCTTGTCGTCCAGAACTTCCGCGAAACCGCCGCCCACGAAGGCGCATTTTTTGTCGCCTTCCAGGTTGGTGTAGCGCAGACAGCCGATGTCCAGAGCCGCGAGAAGCTGGAAGTGCCCAGGCAGCACACCGAACTCGCCTTCAACGCCGCGGGCGCCGACATATTGAACCTGATCGCTGAACACCACCTTGTCGGGGGTGACAATATCAAGCTGTAGGGCTTTTTCCATGCCAATACTCCGTACTTGTGGTTACTGCTACTCGGCCGCCTGGCGGGCCTTGCCCTTTTCCACGGCCATCTCGATGCCGCCGACCATGTAAAAGTCGGTTTCGGCCAGGTGGTCGTACTCGCCGTTCAGAATGCCGCGGAAGCCCTTGACGGTGTCTTCCAGCTTGACATACTGGCCCGGAGTGCCGGTGAACACTTCGGCCACGTTGAAGGGCTGGGAAAGGAACCGCTGGATGCGGCGGGCGCGGGCCACGGTCATCTTGTCCTCGTCGGAGAGTTCGTCCATGCCGAGAATGGCGATGATATCCTGCAGGTTCTTATACTGCTGCAGCACCTGCTGCACTTCGCGCGCCACTTTGTAGTGCTCTTCGCCCACCACCAGCGGGTCGAGAATGCGCGAGGTGGAGTCCAGCGGGTCCACGGCCGGGTAGATGCCCAGTTCCGCAATCTGGCGGGAAAGAACCAGGGTGCCGTCCAGGTGCGCGAAGGTGGTGGCCGGGGCCGGGTCGGTCAAGTCGTCGGCAGGCACGTAAACGGCCTGCACCGAGGTGATCGAGCCCTTGTCGGTCGAGGTGATGCGTTCCTGCAGGCCGCCAAGGTCGGTGCCCAAGGTGGGCTGGTAACCCACGGCCGAGGGCATGCGGCCCAGAAGGGCCGACACTTCCGAGCCGGCCTGGGTGAAGCGGAAGATATTGTCAACGAACAGCAGCACGTCCTGATTTTCCTCGTCACGGAAGTACTCGGCGCAAGTCAGGGCGGTCAGGGCCACGCGGGCGCGGGCTCCTGGCGGTTCGTTCATCTGCCCGTACACCAGGGCGGTTTTATCCAGAACGCCGCCTTCCTTCATTTCGTTGTAAAGGTCGTTGCCTTCACGGGTGCGCTCGCCCACGCCGGCGAACACGGACACGCCGCCGTGCTGCTTGGCGATGTTGTTCATCATTTCCATGAGAATAACGGTCTTGCCCACGCCGGCCCCGCCGAAGAGGCCGATTTTACCGCCCTTGGGGAAGGGGATGAGCAGGTCCACCACCTTGATTCCGGTTTCCAGGAGCTCAACCGAGGTGTTCTGCTCGGTAAAGGACGGGGCCGGGCGGTGGATGGGCAGGTACTTGTCGGCGGCAATGGGGCCCATTTCGTCAACGGGCTGGCCGATAACGTTCATGATGCGGCCGAGCGAGGCCTTGCCCACCGGGGCCATGATGGGGCTGCCGGTGTTTTCCGCCGCCATGCCGCGCACCAGGCCGTCCGTGGCGTCCATGGCGATGGTGCGGACGATATTGTCGCCCAGGTGCTGAGCCACTTCGCAGATCAGCTCTTTGGCGTTGGGGTTGTTCTCGTTCTTGATTTTCAGGGCCGTCAGGATATTCGGGAGGTCGCCGGAGGCGAACTCAACGTCCACGACGGCGCCGATAACCTGAACAATCTTGCCTTGGTTTGCATTCATATTATCTACGCTCCCTTATTAATTCAACGCATCCGCACCGGCCACGATATCAATGAGTTCCGTGGTGATGGAAGCCTGCCTGGTCTTGTTGTAGAGCAGGGTCAAGGTTCTGGTGATTTCGTCGCAGTTGCGGGTGGCATTATCCATGGCCGTCATCCGGGCAGCGTGTTCGCTGGCGGAAGTGTCAAGCAGGCCGCGGTAGATCTGTACCGTCAGATAGCGGGGCAGAATTTCGGCCAGAAGCTCTTCCACACCCGGTTCGTAGGTGTAATCGAGGCTGCCGTCCTCTTCGCCGGCGGCGCCCGTCGCGTCAGCCGCTTCCGGCGCCTTCATGGGCAGGAGGCCGAGAGTAATCGGCACCTGCCTGGCCAGGCTGACGAACCGGGCGTAAACCAGGTAGACTTCATCCAGCTTCTCGGCCTTAAAGTCGCCGATAACGGTTTCGCCAATCTGGCAAGCCAACTGGAAGTCAAAAGAATTGAGGCCGTCGAGCAAGTGCCGATCATATTCCAGCCCGAGCTTGCGCACGGCATCGCGCCCTTTTTTGCCCACGCAGATAAAGCGCGCTTCCAGGCCCTGGGCTTTCTTTTCCCTGGCCAGTTTCAGCGCCGCCTGAATCAGGTTGACGTTGAAGCCGCCGCACAGCCCCCGGTCGGAAGTGACCAGGATGATGCCGCACTTTTTCGGTTCCGGGCGCGGGGCCAGGAGCGGATGGGCGTTACCGCTGGCCTTGGAGGCCAGGTCACTGAGCATTTCCTGGAACTTGTCCGCATAGGGGCGGAAACGCTCAATGCGGGACTGGGCACCGCGCAGCTTGGCCGAAGAAACCATGTTCATGGCCTTGGTAATCTGCTTGGTCTTGCCGACCCCGACAATTTTCATTTTAACGTCTTTCAAAGCCATTGCTTACCTCCGTCAGGACTAGGCCTTGTAGCCTTTTTTGAATTCCCCGACGGCGGCAGCCAAGCTGTCTTCAAGGTCCTTGTCCAGCGCTTTCTTTTCCTTGAGCGTCTTCAACACTTCCGGCCTGGAAGCACGCAGGAATTCCAGCAGGGCCTTTTCAAAGGCCTGAACGCCGGTAACCGGCACGTCGTCCATAAAGCCCCTGTTGGCGCTCCAAATGGAAGCCACCTGTTCTTCGGCCGGCAGCGGCTGGTACTGGGGCTGCTTGAGCAGTTCCACCAGGCGGGCGCCGCGGTTCAGTTTCTGTTGGGTGGCCTTGTCCAGGTCGGAACCGAACTGGGCGAAAGCGGCCAGTTCGCGGTACTGGGCCATGTCCAGGCGCAAAGTGCCGGCAATCTGCTTCATGGCTTTTATTTGCGCGGCGCCGCCCACGCGGGAAACGGAAAGGCCCACGTTAATGGCCGGGCGCACGCCGGCGTTGAACAGGTTCGGCTCCAGGTACACCTGGCCGTCGGTGATGGAAATCACGTTGGTCGGGATGTAGGCGGAAACGTCGCCGGCCTGGGTTTCAATAATCGGCAGGGCGGTCAGAGAACCGGCGCCGAATTCGTCGCTCATTTTCGCGGCGCGTTCAAGCAGGCGCGAGTGCAGGTAGAAAACGTCGCCCGGGTAGGCTTCGCGTCCCGGAGGGCGGCGGAGCAGCAGCGACATCTGCCGGTAGGCCGTGGCCTGCTTGGAGAGGTCGTCGTAGATGATCAGGGCGTGTTTGCCGTTGTCGCGGTAATGCTCGGCCATGGTGCAACCGGAGTAGGCGGCGATATACTGCATGGGGGCCGGGTCGGAAGCGGTGGCGGAAATGATCGTCGTGTACTCCATGGCCCCGTACTTGCGCAGGGTGTCGGCCACCAGGGCCA
This sequence comes from Deltaproteobacteria bacterium, assembly GCA_031264465.1. Classification (GTDB taxonomy): domain Bacteria; phylum Desulfobacterota; class Desulfovibrionia; order Desulfovibrionales; family Desulfovibrionaceae; genus WRHT01. Next base: position 30,067 of record JAISDX010000031.1, read on the forward strand.
CCGTGGCTTTTTTCTGGCCGATGGCCACATAGAAGCAATGGATGTCCGTGTCTTTCTGGGCCAGGATGGCGTCGAGGCAGACGGCGGTTTTGCCGGTCTGGCGGTCGCCGATGATCAATTCTCGCTGGCCGCGTCCGATGGGCGTCATGGCGTCGATGGCCTTGATGCCGGTGGGCATGGGTTCGTGTACCGATTTACGGGCGATGATGCCGGGAGCCTTGATTTCCACGGGACGGGTTTCGGAAGTTTCCACCGGGCCGAGGCCGTCGATGGGGTTGCCGAGAGGGTCGAGAACACGGCCCATGACCGCGTCGCCCACGGGCACCGAGAAGATCTTGCCGGTACGCTTGACCGGGTCGCCTTCCTTGATGCCAACGTCGGAACCCATGAGGGCCACGCCGACATTGTCTTCTTCCAGGTTGAGCACCATGCCCATGACGCCGCCGGGGAATTCCAGAAGCTCCATGGACATGGCGTTCTTCACGCCATAAACGCGGGCGATGCCGTCACCGACATAGAGCACGGTGCCGGTCTCGCTCATCTCCATGCGCTGATCGAAATTTTCGATCTGCTTTTCGATAATTTTACTGATTTCTTCCACTTTAATCTGCATGGTCCTACACACCCCTCTTGATGTTTTCTTTCAAAAAGGAAAGCTGCGCCCGCAGGCTCGAGTCCAGCACGCGATCACCCACTTTCAAAATAATTCCGCCCAGGATTCCGGGGTCAACCGAATAGGCAAGATCCAGCGCGCGTCCGGCCTGTTGTTCCAATTGTTTCCGCACCGCGCTCCGCTTTTTATCGTCAATGGGCACGGCGGTTACAAGTTCGCCGCGCAATACGCCCTTTTCCACATCCAGAAGGTCGCGATACACCGCGATAATGTCGCCAAGGCTGCCCATGCGGCCCTTTTCGGCCAGGAGGGCGCAAAAGCGCTTCGTGTATTCGTCGGCCCCGATTGCACCCAGAATTTCCTGGGCGACCCGGTTCTTCTCCTCGGCGGAAAACAGCGGATTCTTATACAGATCCGCAAGGTTGGGTGAAGCTTTGAGCGCCACTTCCAGCGCATCAAAGTCCTGCCCCAGTTTTTCCAGCTTCTGGAGCCCTTCTTTGCGGCCCAAGGCGAACAGCGCCCTGGCGTACCTGCGTGCTACAATATGTTCGGTCAATTGAGCACCACCTTGGTTAAGCTTTTATCGATCAGTTTTTCATGCCCGGCCGCGTCGAGGCGCTCGGCAAGGAGCTCTTCGGCGGCGGCAATGATTTCCTCTGAAATTTCGGCGCGCAGTTGCCCGACGGCCTTGTCCATCTCGTTCCGGGCGCTGGCCTTGGCCTGGGCAACGATCTGGGCGGCGGTCTTTTCCGCCTTGCCGATGATTTCGTACTTCAGGGCCTCGCCCTGCGAACGGTAAGAGGCCAAAATACTCTGGCGCTCTTCGTGCAGGCTGGCGATGCGCCGCTCCACGTCCTTGACGTTGCGCATGGCTTGAGCTTTGGCTTCCTCAAGCGAGGAGATTTCCTTGGCGATGCCGGCGCTGCGGCCCCGAAGCGCGCCGGCAATCTTGCCGCCGGCTAGGTAGACGATCAGGGCCACGAACAGAGCCAGGTTAAGCAGGCGGAAGCCCAGGTCCACAAGCGGCTCGTGCGAGCCGCGCCCGGCAATGAAAGCCACGACGCAGATGGCCGCAACAAGAAGAAAAATGATTTTGGCGCGGGAACTCAACTAATTACCCTCCTGAAAATACTGCTGCTGTAAAACGCCGCGGGGCGGCCATGCGCTCCGCCCTGTACACCCGGCTAGCTCAGAAGACGGGCAACGGCCTGACCGGCCATGTCCCGGGTTTGGGCGCGCAAGGCTCGCATGGAGGCGCTCATTTCGGCTTCCAGTTCCTGGCGGGCTTTTTGCAGAATGGATTGGGCTTCGCCCTGAGCGGCGGAGAGGAGCCCTTGTTCGGTTTCCACCGCCTGCTGGCGGATTTGCTCTTTTTCACCGGCGGCCGCGGTTCTGGCGGCATCAAGCTCGGCTTCGTAATTTTTGAGGCGGGAATCGGCGGCGGCGTTAAACTTGTCGCTTTCCTCAGCCAGACCGGCCAGCATGTCGCGCCGCTCCTTGAGAATTTTACGGATGGGCTTGATGACAACGTAATGCAAAACCACAAGGGCTATAAGAAAGTTAACCGCTTGTATCAGGAGTGTGATATCAAGTTCTATGCTGACCATGCCTGATTCCTTGACATTTTCGGTTTACCAAAAAATCCGAAACGTTTTTTTCAAGCCAAGGCCTCGTCAAAAACGTTCCGAAGAACACTACCTTCGAGTAGCAACATTCATGCTTATTAGAGGACGGAAGCCATAAAGTCAACCCAATATGTGAATTAAGTGACGAACTCTTCGGACCCAAATTTGCCTAATTTACCTCTTCCGCCTCGACCACTTCGGCGTGGCCGGCGGTGAGCATGTTGTCGTCGCGCGGCATGGGATCCTGGGTCATCTGCACCCGGCCCTGGAGAGTGGAGCCCTCTTCCATGGCCAGAATCGGAGTGATGATGTTGCCGAGAAGGCGCGCCGTCTTGTGCATGATCATTTTTTTGCCGCAGAGCACTTCGCCCTCGATGGTGCCGCTCAAGATGAGCTGCGCCACCTGAATTTTACCGCGCACCTTGGCGTCCTTGCCCAAAATCAGCGTGCCTTCCGACTTGATTTCACCGGTGTATTCTCCGTCAATGCGCACGGTGCCCAAAAAGGTAAGCTGGCCCTGGTAGGACGTCCCGGCGCCAAGATAGGCATTAAATTCTTCTTTGCTCATTGTTTCACTCCGTTTTCCCATAATATTTTCCCATTATACCCATCAGGTCATGCGGACTTAAAAACAAAGCGGCGCATGGACACGCTGAGCACGATCCCAATCAGACTGAAATTCACCAAGGTGGCGGTACCGCCGTGGCTGAAAAAGGGCAAGGGCACCCCGACCACCGGCAGCATCCCAGCCACCATGCCTATATTTATCAAAATTTGCCAGAAAAAATAAAAGAATACCCCGACACATAAAAATGCGCCGAAACGATCTTTCGCGTCTCGGATTGTAGCATAAATACTCAATAAAAATAAAGAGAAGAGTCCGAGTAAAATCACATTTCCCATAAAGCCGCGCTCTTCGCCGTACACGGCAATGGCGTAGTCCGTATGTTTTTCGCGGATATAGTGCAGGTTGTTCTGCGGGCCGTCCATCCAGCCCTTGCCCCAGGTCTGGCCGGAGCCGATGGCGATCAGCGCCTGGTTGCGCTGGAACAGCGCATCCTTGGAAGCCGCGGCCGGGTCGACAAAGCTGATTATCCGCTGCTGCTGGTACGGCTTCAAATTCGGGTAGACCAGCTTCCACATCAGGAGCGGGCTCACCAAAATGCAGAGCAGGCTCACTTTGACGATGGAAGCCCTGACCCCGCGAAACAAAATCATCCCCCCGAGAATGAACATGATGATCAGCGCCGTGCCCAGGTCGGGTTGGGCGAAAACCAGCAGGCCGGGCACGAGCCCGACGCATATGGCTTTGCCAAAGTCTTTCCAGCCCAGGTTTCCCCGCCCTTCGGACAGCACCTTGGAAACGAGAATCATCATGCTGATCTTGGCCACTTCGCTGGGCTGGAGGTTGATGATGCCGAGCGAAATCCAGCGTTTAGCCCCGCCCACTTCCTTGCCGATAACCGGCACCAGGACGAGCAGTATGAGCGAAAGTACGAACAGCGGCCAGGCCAGGGTTTCCAGCTTGCGGTAGTTGAACATCATGGCGCAAATCATGCACAGCACCCCGCCGCCGGTAAACCAGAGCTGGCGCTGGTAAAACGGGCGGAAACCGATGCCGTCCTCCATGCGGATGGCGCAGGCCGAGTACAGGTTGGCCAGTCCCACCCCGAGCAGGATCGCGGTGAGCAGAATCAGCCCCCAGTTGGCCCGCCAGAAGCGGTTTTTTTCCGTAAGCTGCGTCATGGCCTCACCGCCGGCCTCCCGGGCAAAATTCCGGCCGATATTTCCGGCCTGGCTCCGCGCGCCACCCCCCAGCTTTCCGCGGCCCGAAGCACGTCGTCAATGTAGGCCGCGTCCTGCCGCGCTTCGCCCGGCAGCGCGCCGGCGGCCAAAATCTCGCGCACCGGGCCGTCATCTTCCCGGAAAAGGTGCCTGTAGACGGCCTGGCTCACCGGCCCGGCCACCGAGCTACCGCCGCCGCCATGTTCGACCATCACCACAACCACGTAAGCCTTGCCGTTTTTCCTGCCCCAGGAAACCATCCAGGCGTGGTCGCGGTGTTCGTAGAGCATTTCCTCCGTCCGCAGGCGCACGTCGCCCAGGCGGATAACCTGGGCCGTGCCGGTTTTGCCGCCCATGACGGCGTCGGTGCGGATAATGCGCCTGGCCGTGCCGCGCGCGTCGTAAACGGTGCGGCGCATGGCCTCGACTATAAACTGGCGCTCTTTCTCGGTGCTCGGGGTGAGCCCGGTCACTTCCGGCTCGGCCGTATCCACCAGCAGCGGTTTCATCAGTTTTCCGCCGTTCAGGAGCGAGCTGACGTACACGGCCATCTGCACCGGCGTTACCAGGGTAAAGCCTTGGCCGATGGCGGTATTGTAGGTCTCGCCCTTCTGCCAGCCCGGGGCCTGCTTGAAGTTTGCGCGCTTCCATTCCCGGCTGGGCACCAGCCCGGCTTTCTCGTAGGGCAGGTCGATGCCGGTGAGACGCCCGAAGCCGCTCTTCAGAGCCTGCTCGGTAATGCGGTCGATGCCGGCCCGGTCGCCCATCTGGTAGTAGTAAACGTCGCAGGATTCAATCAGGGAGCGCATCATGTTCACCCGCCCGTGCCCGCCCGGCCGCCAGCAGCGGAAGGTGCGGTTGCCCAGCTTGATCTCGCCGGTGCAGTTCACGGTTTCTTCGGGGTTCACGCCCATGGACAACAAAATATTAGCCATGAGCAGCTTCCAGACCGAGCCGGGCGGGTAGACGCTCTGGATAACCCGGTTGTGCAGGGGATGGCGCGGATCGTCGCGCAGTTTGGACCATTCGGCCCCGCTCAGGCGGGCGGTGAAAATATTGTTGTCGTAAGAGGGCGCGGTCACCAAGGCGCGCAGCTTGCCGGTATCCGGCTCCATGACCACGATGCAGCCGGCGTTCTGGCCCATGGCGGCCATGGCCGCGGCCTGCAGATCCAGATCCAGCGAAAGGCGAATGTTTTCGCCGCCCTTGGGCATGGTCGTGACGCTTTTCACCAGTTGCCGGCCCAGTACGTCCACCTCGAAAACATTCAGGCCTTTTTTGCCGCGCAGGCGGTTTTCCAAAATAACTTCCAGCCCCTGCTTGCCGACCGTGTCGCCGATGGAGAGCTCGGGAAATTTCTTGTGGTCGTCGTCGCTGGCGATGGAAACATAGCCGAGCACGTGCGCGAACAGGCTCCCGTGGGTGTAATAGCGGCGCTGGCGGGACAAAATCACCAGCCCCGGCCAGTGCATCTGCTGGCCCTCGATAACGGCCAGTTGGTTAAAATCCACGCTCGGGGCCAGAATCAGCGGAGCGAAGCTCTGGCGGTTCTTGGCCCGGGCCCTGGCGTAGTTGTCTTCCACCGTGAGCAGCGGCTCGCCAATCCACTGGCTGACTTGGGCCAGGGTGGCCGGGATGTCCGGACAGTCTTCCGGGATCAGGGCCAGGGAATAGGCCGGGCTGTTTTCGGCCAGGATAACGCCGTTATGGTCCAGGATCAGCCCCCGGTTGGCGTAAATTTGCGCGTCTTTCCAGCGGTTGGAATGGGCCTGGCTCTCGTAGTGCTCGCCGCGCAGGATTTGCAGATACCAAAAACGCAGCACCAGGAAAAAAAACAGAAACAGAACAAAGCCCTGCAACAGGAGCAGGCCGAACTTGGAAAATTGGTGGTTATCGGATTCCGGCGTGATGCGCATGGCCTACACCCTGAACTCCAAACCTTTTTTGCGGTCCCGGCTGGCCTCCTCCACGATTTTGGCCCGGCTGACGGAGGCCAGCCACAAAATCAGCGGCGTAAGCATGGCCTGGGCCAGGGCCGGGGCGGCCAGCACGCTGGTATCCAGTTGCAGGGTCTGCAACTGGCCCACCCCGTAAAAAGCGGCGGCCCGCCCCACCCCCAGGGCGGCGGAGAGCAAAAGAATAAAAATGCGGCTTTCCACCAGAAAGAACCAGGAGCCGATATAATAGCAGGCAAAAGCAAAGCCGTACCAGACGATGGAGGAACCAAAGGGGAGAGTGCCGCAGCCCTCCTGAAAAAGCACGCAGACGATCAAAAAGAGCACGGTCTGCTGTTGCGATTTTTCCTTCATGCAGATGATGAGCCCCGGCACCAGGGCGTCCAGCCCCGGCACCAGCCGTTGCAGCCAGATAGCAATGACGACGTAAACCGCCCACCAGATGAAGTTACGCATAATACCTTGGTTGTCTGCCCTTTAGTTCCCGATATTCCTCGCCGCTTCTTCGTCGGTGATGCCGCCGTCCGCCCCGGCCCGGCGCTCGATTTCCTGGTAAGGCGTGAACACCAGGTCTTCGGTGTGCTGCCCGCGCGGCAGGACCAGCAAAACCACTTCCTCCAGCCGCTCCAGTTCGGCCAGGGGCTCGGCCGTGATTTGCGGGAAGAGCGTGTCCTGGTCGTAAACCACCCTGGTGACGCGCGCGGCCGGCACACCCTTGGGCACGCCGCCGTCAATGCCGGAACAAATCAGGAGTTCCCCTTCGCGCATGTCGGTGTTGGGGGCCACATACATCACTTCCAGGGGCTGCCCGGCCCCGGCGCCGGCCAGAATGCCGCGCACCCTGCTCTGCTGGCCGATAACGGCCACGCGGAACGTCGGGTCGTTCAAAAGCAGCACGTTGGCGCTGTTGGGGGAGGCGTGGAACACCCGCCCGGCCAAGCCGCTCCGGGTAACCACCGGCGTGCCGGCAGAGGCGCCGCCCATAAAGCCCTTGTTGATCATCACGCTGTTCAGGGCGGCCTGCGGACCGAAACGCCCGGCCAGCACCCTGGCCCCGGTCCGTTCCCAGCCGGGAATGTCGGGCAGGTCCAAAAGGCTCCGCAGGCGGGTCAGCTCTTTAACGTCTTCCTGCAGTCGGTCCTGCTCCTGGCGCAGGTAGGCCAGCTCCTCGCGCAGCTTCACATTCTCGGCGGCCACGTCGGTCAGGTCGAAGTAGCCGTCCCAGAGCAAAAAAACCTGATCCTTGAACCATACCCCCGGGCCGAGAATATAGCCGGTCACTTCCAGGCCGCCCAGGCTGGCGCCGCCGGAAAGTTTGCCGGTCCGCGCGTCCCAGGTGTAGAGCGCCAGAAAGCAGATAAAGAGCAGGACAAAGAGGGCGACGATGCGCCGGGGCTTTGAAGCGCTAATCGATGCAGACCTCGCGCAAAATGTTGATATTGTCAAGGGCCTTGCCGGTACCCAGCACCACGGTGGAGAGCGGGTCTTCAACCACGGTTATGGGGAGCGAGGTTTCCTCGCGCAGGAGCTGGTCCAGCCCCTTGAGCAGAGCGCCGCCGCCGGTCAGAAAAATGCCCCGGTCGACGATGTCGGCGGCCAGTTCCGGCGGGGTCTGTTCCAGGGCGATGCGTACGGCCTGCACAATGGCGTCCACCTGCTCGGAAATGGCTTTGCGAACTTCCTCGGAAGTAATCAGAATATTCTGCGGAATGCCGGTGACCAGGTCGCGCCCCTTGACTTCCACTTCCTTTTCCGGGTTCTGCGGGTAGGCCGAGGCGATGTTCATCTTGATCTGCTCGGAGGTGGAGTCGCCGATGAGCAGGTTGTATTTGCGCTTGATGTGGGTCTTGATGGCTTCGTCCATCTTGTCGCCGCCCACGCGCACGGACTTGGAGTAAACAATGCCGGAAAGGGAGATGATCGCCACCTCGGTCGTGCCGCCGCCAATGTCCACCACCATGTTGGAGGTGGGCTCCTGGATGGGCAGGTTCGCGCCGATGGCCGCAGCCATGGGTTCTTCAATCAGATACACCGCGCGCGCCCCGGCGCTCTGGGCCGACTCCTTGACGGCGCGCTTTTCAACCTGGGTGATGCCGGTGGGTACGCACACGATGATGCGCGGGCGTACCAGACGGCGGTGATTATGCACCTTGGAGATAAAATGGCGGAGCATGGCCTCGGTAATTTCAAAGTCGGCGATAACGCCATCCTTCATCGGGCGGATGGCTTGGATATTGGCCGGCACCTTGCCGAGCATTTCCTTGGCTTCCTGCCCCACGGCCAGAATCACGTTGTTGCCGCGCAAATCTTTTTTCACGGCCACCACCGAGGGCTCGCGCAGGATGATGCCCTGCCCTTTGACGTACACGCAAGTGTTGGCCGTGCCAAGGTCAATGGCCAAGTCGCTGGAGAACACACCCAAAACTGAATCCAATATTTTTGCCATAATTACCATTCACCTCTCAGGATGTAATTGTTGCTTAAAGCATTGCGGCGGATGTTGCCGTGTTTGCCCGGGCCGCCTCGGGGCCGGGCTGTTTCATGCAATTTTCAAAACCGGTCAGGGCGCGCCCCAGTTCCGGCCCGGGCCGAACGCTGTACCGGGGCAGGGCTAGACTGCACTGGTAGCCCGGGCCGTACAACACCACGTTCACCTTGACGTCGCCGCCGTGTTGCAGCAGCACGTCCTTGAGCGCGTCCACCTGGGCGGGTCCGAAACTTTTCACTTTCAGGTTGATATCGTAGGGGGTGGCGCAGCCGCGCACCGCGTCCAGGAGCGGCCGGGCCGCCTCGCCTTCCAGTTTGAGCTCGCGCGCCACGCCTTCGTCGTCGCCGCTTTCCTCAAAGTCGCCGCCAAAAGCGTTGCCGCCGTCGTTGCCGCCATTCCCATCAGGGTCGCGCTGCACCCGGGCGGTAATTTCCACGGTGGCGTCGGGCTGCAAAAATTCGCGGCACAGGGCGTAAGTTTTCGGAAAAAAGACACACTCGCAAGAGCCGGTCAGGTCGCTGAACTGGCAAAAGGCCATGCGGTCGCCCTTCTTGGTGAGCACTTCCTTGACGCCGTTCACCAGCACGGCGCTTTTGAACGTATAGTTGCAGGGCAGATCGAAGCACTCTTCCAGCGGCACCAGGCCCAGGCGGTGCATATCGCGCCGGTAGTGCTGCAGCGGGTGGCTGGTCAGGAAAAAGCCCAAGGCTTCCTTCTCGTTGGCCAGCTTCACTTCGTCCGACCATTCCGGCAATGACCGCTCCGGCGACTCGAAGCCGATGCCGCCCGGCGTCTTTTCCGCGCCGGCGGCCGGAGCCCCCAGCAGGGAGAGGAGCGAGCTCTGGCCGGAGTCGGCGTCTTTTTGTTTTTTCTGGGCTCGGGCGATGGCCGGCTCCAGGCAGGCGATCAGGGCGGCGCGGGAAACGCCCAGGCAATCCATTGCCCCGCCCTTGATCAGGCTCTCCAGCACCCTTTTCGTGACCTTGCGCAGGCCCACCCGGCAGCAGAGGTCCAGAAGCGAGGCGAAAGGCCCGTCTTTCCCGCGCGCTTCCACAATTTCGCGCACCGCTTCCGCGCCCACGTTCTTGATGCCGCCCAGCCCGAACAAAATGGCCCCGTCGTGTACCGAGAAAGTATTCCGGCTTTTCTGAATGGACGGGGCTTCCACGCGCAGGCCCATGTCCTTGCAGGCCGCCACGTACTTGAGGAGCTTGTCCTGGTTGCCCATGACCGAAGTCATGAGCGCGGCCATGAACTCCGGCTTGTAGTGCGCCTTCAGGTAGGCGGTATGATAGGAAACCAGGGCATAGGCGGCGGAGTGCGACTTGTTGAAGCCGTATTCCGCGAATTTTTCCATCAAGCTGAAAATTTCCGAGGCTTTTTCCTCGTCCACGCCGTTTTGCCGGGCGCCTTCCACGAACTTGGCGCGCTCGGCGGACATGAGCTCGGGCTTTTTCTTGCCCATGGCCCGGCGCAACATGTCGGCCCCGCCCAGAGAGTAGCCGGCCACGATCTGGCCGATTTGCATGACCTGCTCATGGTAGACGATAACGCCGTAAGTGTCTTTAAGGCAGTCTTTCAGGCTGGGCAGAATATACTCCACGGCCACCTGGCCGTGCTTGCGCTTGATGAATTCCTCCACCATGTTCGCCCCGAGCGGGCCCGGCCGGTACAGGGCCAGCATGGCGATGATGTCTTCAAACACGCTGGGGCGCAGTTGGCGCAGGTAGCTGCGCATGCCGGAGCTTTCCACCTGGAAGATGCCGTCGGTGTCGCCGGCCGCGTAAAGCTTGTAGGCCTCCATATCGTCCAGGGGCACGCTGTCCAGGTCGGGCGCTTCCTTGCCCTGGGCCGCGATCAACTCCAGGGTATCCTGAATCTGGGTCATGGTGGTCAGGCCCAGAAAGTCGAACTTGACCAGACCCACGTCCTCCACGATGTTTTTGTCGAACTGGGTGACCACTTCCTCGCGCTTGCCGCGGTACAGGGGCAGGTATTCGATCATCGGCTTGTCCGAGATCACCACCCCGGCGGCGTGGGTGGAAGCGTGGCGGGAAAGTCCTTCCAGCCGGCGGGAAACGTCGATGAGCTTTTTGATCTGCTCGTCGCTCCTGTACAGGGTTTCCAACTCCGGCTCGGCTTTCAGGGCCTTGTCGATGGTCATTTTCAGGTCTTCGGGAATGAGCTTGGCAATGCGGTTGGTCTCGGCAAAGCTCATTCCCAGAGCCCGGCCCACGTCGCGCACCACGGCCTTGGCCTTCATGGTGCCGAACGTGGTAATCTGGGCCACAGAGTCGGCGCCGTATGTTTCCGTTACGTACTCGATAACCTTGTGGCGCTTGCGCTCGCAAAAATCCACGTCGATATCGGGCAGGCTGACGCGCTCCGGGTTCAGAAAGCGCTCGAACAGCAAATTGTACGGAATGGGGTCGAGGTTGGTGATGCGCAGCGCCCAGGCCACCAGCGAACCGGCGGCGGAACCGCGCCCGGGGCCGACCGGCACGCCGTTGTTGAGGCCCCAGTTGATGAAATCTTGCACGATCAGGAAATACCCCTGGTAGCCCATGTTGGCGATAACGTCGAGCTCCATCTCCAGGCGTTCGCGGTAAAGCGGCTCGTCCACCTGGTAAGTTATTTTTGCCAGGCGGCGGTCCAGGCCTTCGCGCGAAAGGCGGCGGAACTCGTCGTCCAGAGTCACGCCCCGGGGCAGGCGGTAAATGGGAAAGTGCGCCTCGCCGAACTTGAAATTGTAATCCTCGACCATATCGGCTATGCGCATGCTGTTGCTCAGAACCTCGGCCGGAGCCCAGGCGAAGTCGCGTTCCATTTCCTCGGGAGATTTAAAATGGAGTTCCATGCCGTCAAAGCGCATGCGCTTGGGGTCGTTCACCGTGGTTTGGGTCTGGACGCAGAGCAGGAGGTCGTGGGCCTCGTGATCCGTCTTGAGGAGATAATGGCAGTCGTTGGTGGCCACCAGCGGCGTGCCGGTGCTTCCGGCCAGTTCAAGCAGGCCGGCGTTGGCGGTCTTCTGCTCGGGCAGGCCGTTAACCTGGATTTCCAAGAAAAACCGCTCTGGGAAAATGCTCCGGTATTCGTTCACCAGGGCCAGGGCATGCTCCATGCCCTGCCGGTTGATGGCGCGGGGGATTTCGCCGGCCAGGCAGGCCGAGAGGGCGATAAGGCCTTCGGAATGCCGGGCCAGCAGCTTTTTGTCCACGCGCGGCCGGTAGTGGAAGCCGTGGAGCGCGCCTTTGCTCACCAGTTGGACCAGGTTGTGGTAGCCGGCAAGGTTCTGGGCCAGCAGCACCAGGTGATTGGTTTCGCGGCGTTCGGAGGTTTTGTCGGTGTGGTCCGGGCAGACGTATACTTCACAACCGATAATTGGCTTGATGCCCATCTGCAGAGCCTGCTTGTAAAAGAACATGGCCCCGTACAGGTTGCCGTGATCGGTCAGGGCCACAGCCGGCATGCCGAAGTTTTTGGCCTGGGCGCAAAGATCCTTGAGGCGAATGGCCCCGTCCAGCAGGCTGTATTCGCTATGGCAATGCAAGTGTACGAAATCTGACATGAAACAAGACTCTAGAAAAAGTTTAAAATATATTTTAAAAAAAGTTTAGACTTTATTCTCGTGAAGCATAGTAGTTAGCAGCTTTTGCAACTCCCTACAAGCCCTCAAAGGGTTTGCCCAAGAAAAAATGAACTTTGCGGACGAGTTCCTGAAAATAAATGAAACGCCGCAATAAAAGCTTGTCCCGGGCCGCTGGCGGGTCTATAAAAACCTGTAAATCGGTTACGGTTAAGCAACGGTTAACCCGGAGCGGATTATGGACAGGCGCAATTTTTTGAAATGGCAGGCCGCCGGGCTGGTCTGCGCGGGCGTGGCCTTCAACCGGCTCGGGCCGGCCGCCCGGGCCATTGCGGCCGAAACGGCCTGGCCGGATCTGGGAGTAGCCAAGGGAGCTCCCGCCGCCGCGGCCCGGGCCGCCGTGAACCTCATCGGCGGCATGCCCCGTTTCGTCAAACCGGGGCAGAAAGTGGTGATCAAACCCAACATGAGCTTCGCCATGGGGCCGGAGCAGGCCACCAACACCCACCCGGAAGTGGTACGCGAAGTGCTGATCATGTGCCGCGAAGCCGGGGCCGGCAGCGTGCGCGTGCTGGACCACGCGCTGCAAAACCCGGGACTCTCCCTGGAGCGCTCCGGCATTCTGGACGCCTGCAACAGCGTGCAGCGCGGCATCTGCCACCAGCTTATGGACGGCCAGTTCTATGCCGAGGCCGCCATCCCCCAGGCCGTGGCAATGCGCAACAACCTCTTTATGAAAGACGTGCTGGAGGCCGACGTGATCATCGCCGTGCCCGTGGCCAAAAGCCACGGCGGGGCCGGGGTTTCTCTCGCGCTCAAGGGACAGATGGGGCTTATTCTGGACCGCTGGGTCATGCACTCGCGCTATTCGCTGGACGCTTCCATCGTGGACCTGAACACAAAAATCAAACCGCACCTGGCCGTGATTGACGCCAGCCGCGTGCTCAGCACCGGCGGGCCGGGCGGGCCGGGCAAAGTGCTCACGCCGGGCGAGGTAATCGCCTCGGCCGACCCGGTGGCGGCCGACGCCTTGACTGTGGCTTCCTACGAGTGGTACGGCCTCAAGTACGAGCCCCGGCAGGTCAGCTATTTGCGGCTGGCCCACGAGCGCGGCCTGGGCCGCATGGACATTGAAAACTTGGCTATCCAGAGAACCACAATCTAGGGAAACGCCGCTTAATGGTCTTTTTGCTCCCTGGCCGCGTCAGGCTCCTCCCGAGCGAAGCTCATGTATATCTTGATACAATTCGCTCCGCCCGGAACTCGGTTGCTTGAGCAGGGCTTGCCAGGAAACAAAAATCCTCATTAAGCAGCGCTTCTCTGAGGCCGCCCAGGTACCAGATGAACGGCAGGAAAAACTCAAGGCCTCCCAGCCCCTTCCGAAGGCAGCGGATCATCCAGGCCCTCAGCCTGCTCCTGTTCTTCTGGCTGCTCCGGCACATGGTCGTTACGGCCGCCGAGCCCGCGCTGCCGCCGGATCTGTTCCTGCGCCTGGACCCGCTGGCCGCGCCTCTGCTCCTGCTCACCGCCCGCGACTGGCTGCCGGAAATGTGGCCCGGTCTGGCCGTGCTCGGGGCCACGTTCCTGGCCGGGCGCTTTTTCTGCGGCTATATCTGCCCGTTCGGGGGCAGCCTGGATTTTTGCCGCATCTTGTTACGCAAGCTTTTCGGGACCGCGGCCACCCGGCCCGGCAAGCTGGACCCGGCCGGCCGCAAAATCAAGTACCTGCTCCTGGCCGCCCTGGCCGGCACGGCCCTGCCGGGAGTGAACCTGTTCTACTGGGGGGCGCCGCTCCCCCTGATTGCCAGGTTCTACGCCCTGCTCATCCATCCCCTGCTCCTGCTGGCCTCGAACCAAGGCCTGGCCCTGCTGGGTCCGCTCCTGGCCGGCATGTCCGAGAACTGGGTCGGCCTGCAATATTTGCAAATACTGCCGCGCGGCTACCACGGCCTGTTTTTCTTGCTGGGCTTTTTCGGACTGGCCTTCGGGCTGGAGCTTTTCAGACCGCGCTTCTGGTGCCGCTATCTCTGCCCGGCCGGGGCGCTGCTCGGCCTCTGCTCCCGGCGCTCTCCGCTACGGCGGCGGGTGCAGGAATGCGTGAACTGCGGCAAGTGCGCCGCCATCTGCCCAATGTCGGCCATTTCGCAAGACGGACGGCAAACCGGCCACGGCGAATGTCTTGGCTGCCGCACCTGCGCCGCCGTCTGCCCGGTCAAGGGGATTGCTTTCAGCCCGGCCGGCCGGATCAAAAGCGCGAATAGCCCGGCGGCGCTGCCGGAGCGGCGGGCTTTTCTGGGGGCGGCCGGGGTCGGGGTTCTCGTGTCCGGCGCCACCCTTGCCCGGGCTTTGCCGGGGCTGGCCAGCGGCGCCGAGTGCCTGCGGCCGCCCGGGTCTCTGCCGGAAAACGAATTTCTGCGCCGTTGCCTGCGCTGCGGCGCCTGCATGAAAATTTGCCCCAGCAACGGCCTGCAGCCGGCTTGGGCCGGCGCCGGCCTGCCTGGCCTATTCAGCCCGCTGCTGCTCCCCCGGCGCGGCCCCTGCGAGCCGGACTGCAACGCCTGCGGCCGCGTTTGCCCCAGCCAGGCCATTTTGCGCCTGCCGCTCGCGGAAAAACGCTGGGCCAAGCTGGGTACGGCGGCGGTCAAGGCGGAGCGCTGCCTGGCTCTGGCCGAAGGTAAACGCTGCGTGGTCTGCCAGGAGGTCTGCCCTTACGGCGCCGTCAAACTGGTTCAGGCGAGCGGGCAGGGAGTGCCGGTGCCGGTGGTGGCGGCCGAGCGCTGCTTCGGCTGCGGGTACTGCGAAAAGCACTGCCCGGTGCAGGCGCCGGCCATCGCGGTCTACCCCGCGGGCGCGCTGCGCCTGGAGCGCCCCGACTACGAAATGGCGGCGCGGGCGGCCGGGCTGGATCTTGTTCCCGTGAGCGAACGCCGGCCGGACGCGCCGGATTATGACGATTTTGGCGGCGGTGGACTGCCGCCCGGCTTTACCGACTAGGAAAGGAGATATCAATATGAAACGCAGAACTTTTATCGCCCTGGGCGCCGGCGCGGCTGTCGGGGCTTTGGGCTTGAAAGCCGGCCAGGCTTTGGGGGCCGCCGCTCCCGAGCCGTTGGCCAAAATGCCGACCGGCGAAACTCCCGCCTTTGTTCCCATGCCCGATACCGCCATGAGCCCGGGGCGGCGCATGCTGCCCATCCCCGACCGGATGGGGGGGCTGCCGCTCCTGCAAACGCTCGCGCAGCGCCGCAGCACCCGGCGGTTTTCGGCACTCGGCGTGACCGACAACGTCCTCGCCAACCTGCTCTGGGCCACCTGGGGCGTAAACCGGGCCGACGGCAAGCGCACCGCGCCCACGGCCATGAACAAGCAGCCTGTCGATTTGCACGTGGCCCTGGCCAACGGAATCTGGCTGTACCACGCCCGGGAAAACCAACTGGAACTGCAAAACCAGCAAGACGTGCGCGGCAGGCTGGGCAAAGGACAGGTGGTGCTGATCTACACCGCCGACGCAGGCGATTACGGCGCCATGGCCGTGGGCTCGCTCTATCAGAACGCCGGCCTGTACTGCGCCTCGGTCGGCCTGGGCAACGTGGTGCGCGCCTCCAACGCCAAGGAAGCCGGCAAGTACATCAAGATCACCCCCGGATATAAAATTTGGGTAACCCAGGATATCGGCTGGCCGGCTTAAGGCCGCCGTGCCGGAAACCCTGCGTTTTTATCAGGGAGCTGCGTTTCCTTGAACCCATCTCCCAAATGCAAGAAACCCCGCGCGGCACGGCCAAGCGGGGTTTCTTGCATTTACCTTGAGAATTATTCGGCGGCGTTTTCGCCGAGTTGCAGACGCACAAAACGGAGCACACTCAGGTTGTCGCCCACCTGCTTGCCGCAGGCGGCCACCACGTCTTTAATGGCCAGCTTGTCGTCGCGAATGTAGGCCTGGTCCAGCAGGCAGACTTCCTGGTAGAACTTGTGAATGCGGCCGTCCACGATCTTGTCGACGATGTTGGCCGGTTTGCCTTCTTCCAGGGTTTTCTGGCGGTAGACTTCGCGCTCGCGGCTCACCAACTCGGGGTCGAGAGCGGCGGCGTTCAGAGCGACCGGGCTGGCGGCGGCAACCTGCATGGCCACGTTCTTGGCCAACTCCAGAAACTCAGGCTTGGCGGCGGTTTCGGCCTTGTCGCAGGCGAGTTCGACCAGCACGCCGATTTTGCCGTTGGAGTGAATGTAGCTGCCGACAATGCCGGTCTTCCGCGCTTCGTAGTAAGCGTAGCGCCCCAGGCCCATGTTCTCGCCCAGAGTGGCAATCTGCTCGGTCAGTTCGCGCTCCATGATTTCGGCCAGCGATCCTTCGGCCAGCTTGTGGCTGAACACCAGTTCGGCTACGGACCTGGCAAAGGTCTGAAACTTGTCGCCGCGGGAAACGAAGTCGGTTTCGCACATCACTTCGGCAATGGCGGCGGCGCGGTTGTCGGCGGCGCCCTTAAAGGCCACCACGCCCTCGGAAGTAGCGCGGCCGGCCTTTTTGGCGGCCTTGGAAAGGCCTTTCTGGCGCAGCCAGTCAACGGCGGCTTCCAGTTCGCCGGCGCATTCCTGCAGGGCTTTCTTACAGTCCATCATGCCGGCCTGGGTGCGGTCACGCAGTTCTTTTACCAATTTAGCGGAAATTTCCATCTATGTACTTCCTTTTTAAAAAAGGTTCTAAGCCAGGGCTTCGTCTTTGTCTTCAACCGGGGCATCGGCGGCCGCAACGGTCATGGCCGCTTCGGGGTTTTCACCCCTGCCGCCGTCCTTGCGCATGGCTTCGCCTTCCTGGCAGGCATCGACCATGGAGCCGACAAAGAGCTTGATGGCCCGGATGGCGTCGTCGTTGCCCGGAATGATGTAGTCGATAAGGTCCGGGTCGCAGTTGGTGTCGGTCACGGCCACAATCGGGATGCCCAGTTTGCGGCATTCCTTGACGGCGATGGCTTCGCGCTGCGGGTCGATGATAAAGGCCAACTGCGGGGTTTTATCCATGTCTTTGATCCCGCCCAGAGCCAGGGTGAGCTTGTCCAGCTCGCGCTGCAGGGTGAGAATTTCTTTTTTTTGGTAGCGGTTGACGCTGCCGTCGGCAAACATGGCCTCAAGCTTCTTCATGCGGTCAATGCTTTTCTGAATGGTGGCGAAGTTGGTCAGGGTGCCGCCCATCCAGCGGTTGGTCACATAGAACTGGCCAGCGCGCAGCGCTTCGGCGGCCACGGCCTCCTGGGCCTGACGCTTGGTGCCGATAAATATGACGGAACCGCCCTTGGCGACGGTGTCCACCACTTTGTCGTGGGCGGTGCGGTACAGTTTTACCGTCTGCTGCAGGTCGATGATATGGATGCCGTTACGGGCGCCGAAAATGTACGGCTTCATTTTGGGGTTCCAGCGGCGGGTCTGGTGCCCGAAATGCACGCCGGTTTCCAACATCTGCTTCATGCTTACGTAAGCCATTGCAAACTCCTTTGGGTTGTCTCTCCACCCCTGTGTGCGCTCTCACCGGACCATCCGGCACCCAGGGCAAACCAAAGCGGCCAAAACAGGCCGCTTTGCGGGGTGTGTAGTGTTTTGAACATCGCCATATATACATTAATGCGCAATTAGGCAAGGATTTTTGCCTCTTTTAGAAAAAATTAGTCAAAAATATTTCGCGGCAGGTCTGGCCTGGCGGCTTGTCTGGCCAGCGCTGTTGCTCTTTGCCGGGAAGCGGCGGATGTAGACGTGGATAACTCAGTGGAATGGTACGCCAATTACTGACCGGGCGAACCATAAAAAGATCGGCCCGTGAACCGGCGGTCCATCGGCCTGCGCACAGAAACCGGGCAACAATCAGGCGCTGATGTCCAGATAGTTGCCGATGCCGGCGGCGCCCAACACCTCTTTCTGAAGCTGATAGCTCTGCTGCATGGCGGAAGCGGTGTCGGTGGTAGAGGCATTGAGTTTGTCCAAAGTCTTGGTGATAAGCTGCGCCCCCAGCGAATCCCTAATGGTGTCAGCGGTTACGGACAAAGCCGCGCTCGCCGCCTGAGCGTCCGCGCCAGACGAGATGCTGATGCTCATATCCCCCTCCAGGTTAACGGATTCGGCACGCCGAGTGTCCCCGGCGGCGTCCAATCCCCTGTCCTGTACGCACGCCGCGTGCAGGCCATGGAACTCCATTTACTTTATCGGTAAAATTTGGAGTGGACTTCAAGACAAATTAACCCCGGTTCAGAAAAAAAGCAAGCGTTCCAGTTTGCGCATGGCCGCACCCTGGTCAAAGTAGCGCAGGCAAAAGGCGCGCCCGGCTTCGCCCATGAAGCACAGGCGGGCCGGGTCTAAGGCCAACTCCTCCACTTTGTCGGCCAGACGCGCCCCAACTTCCCCATCACTTTCCGGGGCGCCGGCAAAGTCTGGCCCCGACAACGGCCAGGGCGGCGGCAGGAGCAGCCCGTTCTCGCCGTCGCGCACCAGTTCCGGCATGTTGCTGCAGTCAAAAGCCAGCAACGGCTTGCTGGCCAGCATGGCCTCAGCCAGCACGTAACCGAACCCTTCCCAGATGGAGGTAAGCACGAACAGGTCGATACCGCGCCAAAAGGCGGACATGTCTTCAAGAAAGCCGGTAAAGATCACCCGGCCGGAGCCGCCCTGCTCCTGGCCCTGACCTTGACCCTGCCAGACGAAATCCAGCTCCAGCTTGCGGGCCAATTCCAGCAGTTCGCCGCGCAGTTCGCCGTCGCCGGCCAGGATCAGCCGGTGCGGAAAGTGGCGCCGCTTAAGCTCGGCGCTCAGGTGTAAAAGGTAGTGCTGGGCCTTTTGCCGGCTGAGCCGCCCGGCGCTGCCGATAACCAGCGGATTGCGCTCGCTGAAGGGCTCATTCCGCTCGTGAAGCGGACGCACTTGGGCCTGCTCGAGCGCGGCGTCAAAAGCCTCCGCATCCAGACCGTTATAAATCACCGCCACCCGTTCCGCCGGCAGCAGCCCGCTTTGCCGGATCAGAGCGGCCGTTTCGCCGGAGTTGGCAATAACCGCGTTCAGGCAGGAGAAAAAGCGACGGTTCAAAAAACTGCGTTCAGGCGCAATGGCGCTGCCACGCCGGTAATACAGGCGGGTGCTCCTCGGCCCGTTGCGAATGGCCGCCATGACCACTGCCTTCAGGTCCGCCGGCAGGTT
>JAISDX010000078.1 GCA_031264465.1 Deltaproteobacteria bacterium
ATGAGCGGCTCCGGCGGCCTGGCTCTTTCCAACCTGCTGGGCATCCCCTTTGAACAGGAAGTGATTGCCGGCAGCCGCGCCATCGGCGTGTTCGCCGCGCAGACGGACGTGGCCATCGAACTGGGCGGGGAAGACGCCAAGCTCACCTACTTTGACGCCTACGGCGTGGACCAGCGCATGAACAACAGTTGCGCCGGCGGCACCGGGGCCTTTATCGACCAGATGGCCACGCTCCTGAACACCGACGCTGCCGGCCTGAACGAACTGGCCAGGAAGCACGTGAACATCTACCCCATCGCCTCGCGCTGCGGCGTGTTCGCCAAGACCGACATCCAGCCGCTGATCAACGAAGGCGCTTCCAAGGAAGATATCGCCGCCTCCATTCTGCAGGCCATCGTCAACCAGACCATCGGCGGCCTGGCCTGCGGCAAGCCCATCCGCGGCAAAGTGGCCTTTTTGGGCGGGCCGCTGACTTTTAGTTCGGTACTGCGCGAGCTGTTCGTCAAGACGCTCAAGCTGAAGGACGACGAAGTCATTTTCCCGGAAAACGCCAAAATTTTTGTGGCCCTGGGCGCGGCCTTGCTGGCCGGCGCCAAGTCGGACACGGTCACTTTCGCCGAACTGGCGCGCCGTTTGGAGGAAAGCCCGGAAAATACGCTGTCGGAAGAAAAGCTGATGCCGCCGCTCTTCAAGGACGAAGAGGATTTGCGGGCTTTCCGGGACAGGCACGACAAGAACAAGGTGGCCAGGAACACTTTGTCCGGCTATTCCGGCCGCGTGTTCCTGGGCATAGATTCCGGCTCCACCACCACCAAGGCGGTGGCTATCGGTGAACAGGGCGAGTTGCTCTACAGTTATTACAGCGGCAACAAGGGCAACCCGGTGAGCGTGGTGCAGGCCATGCTGCGCGAATTTTACAGCCAGATGCCGGCCAGCGCCTCCTTAAGCGGCGTGACCACCACCGGCTACGGCGAGCACCTGATCAAGGCCGCCTTCCGGGCCGACCACGGCGAAGTGGAAACCGTGGCCCATTATAAGGCCGCGGATCGTATGCTGCCCGGCGTCGAGTTCATTCTGGATATCGGCGGGCAGGATATGAAGTGCCTGTCCATCCGCGACGGCGCTATCCACAGCATCGCCCTGAACGAAGCCTGCTCGGCCGGCTGCGGCTCTTTTATCGAAACTTTCGCCAAATCGCTCCATTACGAGATTGACGATTTCGCGCAAATGGCCCTTCTGGCCCGGCAGCCGGTGGACCTGGGCACGCGCTGCACGGTGTTCATGAACTCCAAGGTCAAGCAGGCGCAAAAGGAAGGGGCTTCCATCCCGGACATTTCCGCCGGCATATCTTACGCCGTTATCCGTAACGCCCTGTTCAAGGTAATCCGCCTGCGCCGCATTGACGACCTGCCGAAAAAAATCATCGTCCAGGGCGGCACCTTTTATAACGAAGCGGTGCTGCGCGCCTTTGAGCGCCTTACCGATCGCGAAGTGGTGCGCATGGACATTGCCGGGCTCATGGGCGCTTACGGCGCGGCCCTGATTGCCAGGGAAAAATTTGCGCCGGAACGCCCCGGCAACTTTATCCGGCCGGAAGAGCTGGACGCGTTTTCCGTATCCAAGCGCATGGACCATTGCCAGTACTGCGGCAACCGCTGCCGCCTGATGATCAATACGTTCAACGACGGGCGCGAGTTCGTTTCCGGCAACCGCTGCGAAAAGGGCGCCCGGCTGGAGAGCAAGGGAGCGGATCTCCCCAACCTTTACCAGTACAAGCTCAAGCGCCTGTTCGACTATGCGCCGCTTTCGCCGGCCAAGGCCTCGCGCGGTACGGTGGGCCTGCCCAGGGTTCTCAACATGTACGAGAATTACCCCTTCTGGCACACCTTCTTCACCAAGCTGGGCTTCCGGGTGGTGCTTTCGCCGCCTTCCAGCAGCCGGCTTTATCAATCCGGCATCGAGACCATTCCGTCGGAATCGGCCTGCTACCCGGCCAAACTGGTGCACGGGCATATCGAGTCGCTCCTTTCCCGCAACGTGGACCGTATTTTCTTCCCCTCCGTGGCCTACGAGCAGCAGGAGTTCAAGTATTCCAACAACCACTTCAACTGCCCGGTGGTGGCCGGCTACCCGGAAGTGGTGAAAAACAACGTCGATTCCATCCAGAACAACGTGGCGCCGTTTCATAACCCCTTCCTGAATCTGGATCACCTGGATTCCGCCGAACAGGTGCTTTATGACGAGTTCTGGCACCTGGGCATCTGCCGGGCGGAAATACACATGGCCCTGAAAGCGGCCGAGCGCGAGGCGCGCCGGCTGCGCGCCGACATCCGGCAAAAAGGCGAGGAAATTATCGCCCTGCTGCAAAAAACCGGGCAGAAGGGCGTGGTGCTGGCCGGCCGGCCCTACCACGTGGACCCCGGCGTCAACCACGGCATTGACAAGGTCATTGTCGAGGAAGGCATGGCCGTGCTCACCGAGGACAGCGTCGCCCACCTGGGCGCGGGGCGCATCACCCAGGGCTTGCGCATCGTGGACCAGTGGAGCTACCACTCCCGCCTGTACGCGGCCGCCGCCCTGGCGGCCACCTGCCCGCAACTGGAGCTGGTGCAGCTCACTTCCTTCGGGTGCGGCCTGGACGCGCTCACCTCCGACCAGGTGGACGAGATACTGCAGGAAGAAAACAAGATTTACACCCTGATCAAAATTGACGAGGGCAACAACCTGGGCGCGGCCCGCATTCGCATCCGCTCGCTGAAAGCGGCCATGGACGACCGCAGGGGCCTGAAGTTCCGGCCGGTGGAGTGGCCGGTGCCGGCGCCGCGCAACAGCCCCTTTACGGAAAAGATGCGGCCGGAATACACCATTCTGGCGCCGCAGATGGCCCCCATTCATTTCCGCCTGCTGGAGCCGGTGTTCCACGCCGAGGGCTACAAGGTGGAAATTTTGGACGTGGCTGGACGCGAAGCCCTGGAGTACGGCCTCAAGTACATTCACAACGACACCTGCTACCCCTGCATCATGGCCCTGGGACAGTTGATCGACGCCCTGCAGAGCGGCAAATACGACCTGAACCGTACGGCCGTGATTCTGTCGCAAACCGGCGGCCAGTGCCGGGCCACCAACTACATAGCCCTGCTGCGCAAAGCTTTTAAGGATATCGGTTGCGAGCAGGTGCCGATCATTTCCGTGAACGCTTCTTCCGGCCTTGAAAACAATCCGGGGTTCAAGCTCGGCTTCGGCCTGCTGAAAAAATCGGTCATGGCCATGGTGCTGGGCGACTTGTTGATGCGCTGCCTGTTCCGGGTGCGCCCTTACGAGTTAGAAGCGGGCGCGGCCAACGCCCTTTATGAAAAATGGGACGGACGCTGCCGGGAGTTTTTGGGCGGCAAGGCCGGCCTGGCCGGCTATAAAAAGCTGATTGACGCCGTTATTGGCGATTTTGAGCAATTCCCGGTCAGCGGCAAGCGCAAGCCGCGCGTGGGCGTGGTGGGGGAAATTCTGGTGAAATTCCACCCCGAGGCCAACAACAACCTGGTGGATCATGTGGAAGCCGAGGGCGGCGAAGCCGTGGTGCCGGACCTGCTGGATTTCTTCCTTTACTGCACCTACGGCCCCAACTACGACCGCAAGCACTACGGCCTGAGCAAAAAATCCTACCTCGGCTACCATGTGGCCACCGTTTTCATGGAGTGGATGCGCCGGCACATGCGCCGCCGCCTGCGCCGCAGCAAATTTGGCGCGCCCATTCATATCAGGAAGATGGCCCGGCTGGCTTCGGAAATGGTTTCGCTGGGCAACCAGTCCGGTGAAGGGTGGCTCCTGACCGGCGAAATGATGGAACTGGTGGAAAGCGGCGTGAACAACATTGTCTGCGTGCAGCCCTTTGCCTGTCTGCCCAACCATATTACCGGGCGCGGCATGATGAAGGCGCTCAAAGAGCGCTACCCCAAGAGCAACATCACCGCCATCGACTACGACGCCGGCGTGAGCGAGGTCAACCAGATCAACCGTCTCAAGCTGATGATGTCCGTGGCCCGCAATGCCCTGGAGCAGGAAAGCCTGGAGCGGGTAAAGCGCGCTTCGGCCCGTCCGGCGCGGGCCGGGCAGTCCGAGCAGGAACGGGGCAAGGCCCGCTCTCTCAAAATGCAGGAAATGCTCTGGTGGCCTAAAATTTAGGCGTTATTCCGCCTGATCCTTCTGATCCTTGGGAAGCGCCGCTTAATGAGGATTTTTGTTTACTGGCAAGCCCTCTCTGGCAACCGAGTTCCGGGCGGAGCGAATTGTATCAAGACATGCATGAGCTTCGCACGGGGCGAGCCTGACGCGGCCAGGAAGCAAAAAGACCATTAATCAGCGCTTCCCTTGTACTTGCTCAAGTCGAGGTAGGTGTTGTTCTCGTCGGCGCTGAAGCCGACTTGTTGGGCAAAATCGCTCTGCAGTTTACTGATCGGCAGGTAAGCCGGGTTGATCTTGAACTTGACCACGCCGTCCCGGGGCTGTTGCGGCAGGTACTTGCGCATGACATAAAGCGGCCGGACGCCCTGACCGAACAGGAATCTGTTTATGTTGTACATGCGCCCGCCCTGGTACTGGCGTTTGACCACGGCGATTTTTTGGGTTTCACGCTCGTCGTCCCAAAATTCCTCGTCATAGCCCAGGTGCTCGACTTCCCGGCTGCGCAGGTTCAGGTAGCCCACGCGGAGCCCCTTGAGCGTCAGGCGCAGGCAATAATCCATATCCTCCAGGCCGTACTTGCCGTAATCCTCATTCCAGAAGCCGAAGCTTTCGAACTCCCGCCGCCGGATCATGGCGCAGCCGCCGTTGCAGAGGTCGCTGTCCACAAAGCGGTCGCCGCTGGGCAGGGTCATTTCCTCGTAGCGGTGCGACCAGTTGGCCAGGTGGTAGGAGGCCATGCCCACTTCCGGGTTTCTGTCCAGAAAAGTGGTCAGTTTGAGCAGCCAGTCCGGGTCGTGCACGCGGATATCGTTGTCCATTACGGCGTAGTAGTCGGCGGCCTGCGCATCCCAGGCCTGGTTGCGGGCCACGGTCAGCCCCCGGTTGGCGCCCAGAAAAGTGACTCTGGCCCGGCTCTCATGCGCGGCGACGCTCTCCAGGTATTCCCCGGTGCCGTCGCTGCTGCCGTTGTCGATAATATTGGCCGTGAACCGGCCTCTGGTTTTGGCGAACAGCGCTTCCAGGCAAATTTTGGTCAAATCCAGCCGGTTGTAAGTCACCAAGGCGATATTCACGTGTTTTTCGCTCATTTCCGTTCTCCGCTCCTGATAAAATCGCTACCCCAGTTCGCGGCTTATTTCAAACTTAAAATCCGGGCCCGGTTTCCGGTTCGTTTGTTGACAAGGGAATATGATGCGGGCAAAGGAAAAGCATGCGGACCATTTTTTTCAGTCCTCCCTTAAGTAAAATGTCCGGTGGGCTGGCCGCCATTTTCGAACTGGCGGATATTTTGCGCCGCCAGGGCCGCGCCGTGGCCCTGACCGGCCCAGCCAACCCGCGCGCCGCCGCGTATGCGCCCCCTGTGCGTGAGCTGGAACGCCTGCCCGGGGAGGAGCTGAGCCGGGGGCGCGGGTGCAACAGCGGGGACAGAGGC
>JAISDX010000157.1 GCA_031264465.1 Deltaproteobacteria bacterium
CATACCACACCTTTCCCTACGGAGTTTCCCTGTTCGTGGAGGGCAGCCTGATGCGGACAAACTATCAGGCCCCGCAATGGCACGTCACCCGCGACAACCGCATTGACGAGACGACCCGCCAGGATCAGACTTGGCGCTTCCTGGCTTCTCTTTCCAGCACCGTTTTGGAGGAGTACGGCCTGACGCCTGTTCTTCAATATAGCTACACCAAGCGCGAGTCCAATATCTGGACCAGGGAATACGACCGCCACCGCCTGAATCTGCTGTTTAACTACAGGTTTTAGCGGAGCGCCCCCCTTGCCTGCCTTTACATGGTAATAGAAGTAATCTGCCCATCCGGCGCAATAATCGCCGCCCGGAGCGGCACGGCCTTGCCGCTCTTCTCAATGGCCTGTTCCACCGCGCGGGCCAAACCGGCGCAGCAAGGCACGCTCATGCGCGCCAGGGTGAGGCTCCGGATGTCGTTCAACTGCAAAATTTCCGCCAGTTTTTCACTGTAATCCACCCCGTCCAGCTTGGGGCAGCCAATCAGGGTGATCTTGTTCTTCATGAAAGCGGCGTGGAAATTGCCGTGGGCGTAAGCGGCGCAATCAGCCGCCAGCAACAGGTCGGCCCCGTTGAAATACGGCGCTTGCAGCGGGACCAGCCGGATCTGCACAGGCCACTGCCGGAGAGCGCTTCCTACCGCGGGCGCCAGCGGGCCGGGGCCGAAAGCGGGGGCGCGCCCGGGTTTGAGCTCAGCGGCCTGGGAGCCGAGGGAACCGGGGCAGATGGGGGAGCCGGGGCCCGGCTTGGCTTTGGCGGCCTGGGCCGCCTTGACGGCGGCAGCGTCATAGGCCGGCGCCTCGCGCTCCGCAAAAGTCAGCGCCCCGGCGGGGCAGGCGGGCAGGCAGTCGCCCAGCCCATCGCAGTAGTCGTCACGCAGCAATACGGCTTTGCCGTCCTTGAGCCCGATGGCGCCCTCGTGGCAGGCGTTCAGGCAAAGGCCGCAGCCGTTGCATTTTTCCGGGTCAATGCTGATTATTCGCCTCTTGATCATACATGCCCTCCAGAGCAATACGCAAATGCACGGGATCTACCGTAATGTCGGCCGGGATTCCGTCAAGCAGATATTGAAAAATATCGCACTGCCGGCCCGGCCCGCAGGGCGAGGCGGTAACGTCCAGATCCTGCACCAGCGGGTAGTAGCGCAAGCGCAACAGCCGCACCGCGTGCAGGTTATTGTAGCTGACGTAGCGGTTGCTGAACAATTCCAGGAAAGGCGCGCCGGGCGCGAGCAGGAGGCTGTGCGCCGAGCCGGCGCCGTGCGCGGCCAGAAACCCGCCGGCGCCCGCAAAAGAGCGCCATTGCTCGGCCAGGCTGAGTTCTTCCGGCACCAGCACCGTAAAACCGAAATCGCGGATCACTTCCAGGAGTTCGTCTTCGTTCAGCACTCGCCGGTTGCCGATGCGGCGCAGGTAAATGCGTCTTTGGCCTGGTTCCCGGGCCGGCGTTGCGCCGGCCGCCGCCAGAATTTTCTCGCGCAGCAGGCTGGCCAGCGGCATGTTGCCGGCCAAGTGGAAACCGGCCAGGCGGGGCGGCAGGATCAGATTTTTTACCAGGCAGGAGGCGCTGCCGAACAGGAGGCGCTCCGGCGCGATGCCCAAAAATTCCAGACTCTGGGCCGGCACGCCGGCGGGGTCGGCCGGGATGATATAGCGCCCCTGATAGCCGATGGATTCCAGAGCCAGAAGCTTGGGCAGGCTTTCCGTCATCCAGTGCCAGAGGTTGGGCGCGCCGGGCGGGTTGAGCGGCACGGCTTCCTCCACCTCCGGCAAATCCCGGCCGGCAGCCGGCTCCGCCAGAGCCCGGGCCGCCAGGCCGGTCAAATACTGCTCGTTGGAGGAATAGGGGCAGGATTCGAGAAATAGGTAAGGCAGATGCGGAGCTCCGGCCTGCGCGGGCGGCGCGGCCAGGGGCAGCACGGTTTGCGAACTGCCGCCCAGAACAAGGCAGTCACGGATGCCGTAAAACTCCAAGCTCAGATGCCTGAGTTGGAAAGCGCGCCCGCGCCGAGGGTTGGCGCGCAGGAAGTCGGCGGCCCGGACCAGCCGGCAATCGGCCGGGGAATAGGAAAATTTTTTGTTCATGGCCTCACAACGGAACGCGCCCGCCGGCGCGTCGCGAACGAATTCGGGCGGGGCGGGTTCGGCCAGGTCCGCGTTGCTTACTGGCGTACTTCCTTGATGTATTTCAACTCGGAACGCGGCACGTAAACCATGCGCCCGCTGTCGTCCCGAAAGCTGAACTGGTCCGTGGCCGGGTCAATTTCGGGCTTTTCCACGGCAATATGCGCCGCGTAGTCACTGGTCACTACCACGTAGCGCGAAGAGGAGCAGCCGGCGAGTGAAAACGCGCCCAATACCAGCAGCGCGCAGAGCAAAACATTTTTTTTCATGCTAAATCTCGGTTACGAGTGGCGGTTACAGCATTGCGGACCGCCGGCGCCGCCAGGGCGCGGTTTCAGCGGCTTATTCATCTTTTTAACTATGCCCTAACCACGCCCAGGTCAACCCGGAATTGAAGCCCGGCGCGCTTTTTAGCGGTAAAATCGCCGCCGCCAGGTAGACAAGGCCAGGTATTGCGCTTATTAATTGCCGGTAACATGCGACCGTTCCGCAGGGAACGCGCGCTCCAAACAAATTGATAACCTCGGGCGGCAACATGAAAATATGCATGGTGGGAACAGGGTACGTGGGTCTGGTAAGCTCGGCCTGCTTTGCCGAAATGGGCAACGACGTTTACTGCATCGACAATAACCGTGAACTGGTGGAACGCCTGCGCGCGGGCCATATTCATATCTTCGAGCCCGGGCTGGAGCCGCTGGTGCGGCGCAACCACGCCGAAGGCCGGCTGAATTTCAGCACCGAACTGGCCGAGGGGCTTGACGGGGTCAAGGCCGTATTCATTTGCGTGGGCACGCCTTCCAGGGACGACGGTTCCTGCGACCTCGGCTACGTGCGGGCCGTGGCCCGGGAAATCGGGCAAAAAATGACCGCTCCGCTGGTGCTGGTGGATAAATCCACCGTACCGGTGGGCACGGCCGACCTGGTGCGTTCGCTGGTGGCGGAAGAACTGGCCGCGCGCGGCCTGGATCTGGAATTCCACGTGGTCTCCAACCCGGAATTCCTTAAGGAAGGCGACGCCGTAAACGACTTCATGAAGCCGGATCGCGTGATTATCGGCTCGGATTCGGAAGCGGCCGTCGAACTCATGCGTGACCTCTACCAGCC
This sequence comes from Deltaproteobacteria bacterium, assembly GCA_031264465.1. GTDB lineage: Bacteria > Desulfobacterota > Desulfovibrionia > Desulfovibrionales > Desulfovibrionaceae > WRHT01. Next base: position 3,273 of record JAISDX010000157.1, read on the forward strand.
TTTTGCCCGCAGCCGCGACAAGTTCATCCCCATGCGGGTGCGCAGCGCCGAAATGACCAAATACGCGGCCAACTGCATGCTGGCCACCAAGATATCCTTCATTAACGAAATCGCCGGCATCTGCGAGCAGGTGGGGGCGGACGTGCGCGACGTGCGCACCGGCATCGGCTCCGACCACCGCATCGGCTACCACTTCATCTACCCCGGCATGGGTTATGGCGGTTCCTGCTTCCCCAAGGACGTGAAAGCGCTGATCAACACGGCCCGCGAATACAGCTTCGCCCCGCAACTCCTGCAAGCGGTGGATGCGGTGAACGACCGCCAAAAGCTGGTCATGGCCCGGCGCATTGCCGACTATTTCGAGCCGCAGGGCGGAGTGCGGGGCAAAACCCTGGCCCTGTGGGGCCTGGCTTTCAAGGCCAATACCGACGACCTGCGCGAATCTTCGCCCGTGGCGGCGGTGCGCTGGCTGACGGCCCGAGGCATGAAGGCGCGCATTTTTGACCCGGTGGCCGGCCCCAACGGCGAACGCCTGTTTGCGGACGAGCCCTTGGTGCGGGTTGTGCATAAGCAGTACGCGGCCCTGGAAGGAGCCGACGCCCTGCTGGTGGCCACGGAATGGAACCAGTTCCGCACGCCGGATTTCGACCGGATCAAGCGGACGCTGAGCGCCCCCCTGATTTTTGACGGGCGCAACCTCTACCAGCCGGCCGCTCTGGCCCGGCAGGGTTTTGCCTATTTCTGCATCGGGCGCAAATAACTCAACTCAACCTAACTGGTGCCGAAAAGAGGGACGCTCCCACAAGGGGCGTCCCTCTTTTCCGGGGCATCCGTGCCCCGTTAAAAACCCAAAATCCGTCTTTGGGGTTGAAGTCGCGCGGACTTTTACACTCTAGGAATTCCTGGTCACCACCTGGGCGAACATGCTTCTCTTGCCCCTGGCGCCGTAGCCCTGGATGGCCCGGCTGGCCTGCTGGCGTTTTTTCAGGAGATCGCCGGTTGCCGCGTGCAGGCGGACGGCCTTTTCATCCAGCCGGCGCTGCAGGTCACGCAAGCGCAGGAGCCGTTGACTGAACGCGCCGGCATCGCACCCGCCCTTGCCGGCCCAGGCTTCGTTGATCAGGCGCAGCCGTTCGTCGGCGCTTTCGCCAAGCCCGGCCATATCGTCCAGGTCGAGCAGGCCGATTTCCCGCCGGGCCAGTTCGGCGGCCTTGTCCAGACATTCCAGGCTGGGGTGCACGCTAGGCCGCCTTGTAGTGCGCGATGTCCTCGGCCAGATGGCTGACCACGCTCTGCCAGCTTTCGCAGGCCGGCAGGAATTCGTACTCGGCCAGGTCCGCCAGCAGCATCCAGTCTTCCTGCTCGATCACGTCGGACATTTCGTCGATGAGCCCGCCCAGTTTTTCGGTCAGGGGGAGCAGTTCGTTGTCGCGGTTAATGGAAAATTCCTGACGCAGCAGGGCCACGGTGGCCAGAAAATTGCGGGTTACGTCAATCACGTCGAACAGCACTTCCAAAGCGTTGCCCACTTCGGCCTGGCGCATTTCCGAGGCCACGCGGCGGGCGCCCACGGTCATCAGGGTGATGACCTTGTACAGTTCTTCGGTAACGTCGGCGGCCATATTGGCCACGGAAACGCTGCGGATTTCCACCTGATCGATTTCGGAAGCGTCAATATCTTCCGCCTGATGGGGGTAAAGCTCGGAAAACGCTTCGCCGTTCACCAGAACGTCGGTGACGATGCGGTTGTCCATGCACTCTTCTTCCATCATCTTGACCAGGATTTCCTCAAGGTTGACAAAATTGCCGACCTTCATCTCAGTATTGCGTCCGTCAATAATTATCATGACAGTCTCCTTTTCCTCCCCAAGAGGTTTTTTTGGTTTTCTGCCACGATATATGCAAGTTGCGGGCCAACTATCCAGTCAGACCGGCTCAACTCCCGCAAAGCGCCGCCGCAAGCCGTTTATCAGGCTGCTGTACTGCCCGGCGCAGCGCAGGGCGGTGGCCAAATCGCTCCCCTGTTCCTGCATTTCCGTGCGCCACAGGAACCCCAGAGCCGGAAAAAATGTACTGCTTTCAAAATCCCGGGCCAGGCGGCATACGCTCTCAAGAAAGCCCTCCCGGAACTGGGGGAGCGGGCGCATGCTTAAAACCTTGCCCCGCGCCAGCAGCAAGTCGAGTTGGGAAGCCAGGTTTGCCAGTTCGGCCAAAAGCCGGGTCCGCTGCTCTGGCGCAAAGCCGGCCACGGCCTCTTGCCCGCCTTCGGCCGGACGCAACTGGAAATCCGCCCCCGGGTTCCGGTCAAGAAATTGACTCAAAAAGTGACGCTGCTCCATCATCCAGAGGCTGCGCGGCTGCGCGCCGTGGCCGGAAAGTGAACGCAGCGCAAGCAGGCCCGCCGCGTCCCTGGCGGTGAGCCAGGCCCGGGCCGTATGTCCGGCGGCCCCGGAGTCTGTTGTTGCCGCGCCCCAGGAACCGGTATTCAGGAATTCGGCGGAACGCCGCAAAACTTCCTCCGGGCTGACGGCCCGACGGCAGCGCAGCCCGTGCGGGCACTCCCGCCCGAAAACGCAGGGGTGGCACTCCAGATCAGGTTCCAGACTGAGGCTCCCCTCCAGGCCCGGACCGGTATCCCAGGGCTGGGCCGTGGCCAGAAAAATGCCCAGCACCGGGCGCCCCAAGCCGGCGGCCAGGTGCAGGGTGCCGGTGTCGTTGCTCACCACCAGGGAGCAGCACTCCAGCACGCCGGCCAATTCTTCCAGGCTGGTGGCGCCAATCAAAGATACCTGGGGGCAGTCGCCGCCCTGGGCGTTAAGGGCGGCATAGCGCCCGGCCAGTTCGCGCTCGCCGCCGCTGCCCAGCAGCACCGGCAGCCGGCGGCTTTCCCGCCATAGGCCCTGGCCCAGGCGGACAAAATACTCCAGCGGCCAGCGCCGCCGCTCCTCGCTGGCCCCGAGTTGCAGCCCCACAAAACCGCGCGCCGCGCCGGCGGCGGGGTATTGCTCGGCCATCAGGCTCTCCAGCCGCCGGCGCGCCGCCGCCCGGTCCGCTTCCGGGCGCGGGCGGAGGACGCTGTCTCCGGTCCGGCCGCGCCGGCTTCCGGCCACGGCCCGGAACAGATCGATGACGTTGAACGGACTGGCGAAGCGGGAACGGGTGGAACCGCGCAAAAACGCCGCCCAGGCCCCTTCTTGGGAAAATCCGGCTTCATCCAGGCCGAAGCCGCCAAGCGGGGCCGCTCCCGCCAGGTAGCGGGACAGGAGGCGGGCCGGGACCGTGGGCGTGAGGTTGCACACCAGGTCCGGCTTGAAAACGCGCCAGGTTTCCTCACGCCAGCGCCAAAGAGCGGACAATGACTCCAGCCAGGCTTCCGGCCTGGCGCCGGATTGGCCGGGTTGCTCATTCCAGCCGCTGAGAAAGGCGTCTTTGGGCAGGGGGAAGGTGTGCGCCAGACCGCGCAAAAAGCCGGCCGCAAACGCGAAATTGGCCAGGCAGACCAGCCCGACGCGGCTCTCCCCCGCGGCCGGATCCGGCATGGCGTTCAGGGCCGTAATCGCGGCCTGGCTTTGCAGCAAGTCGCCGAAGCGGGTGAGGTTGACCAGCAGGATGTTCATTTGTGAAATACTCTATCATCAGCGGGAACAAAACAAAAGCCGGGGAGCCGATACGGCGGGCCCCGGCTTTCGCTCAGCTCGTTTGTTCGTTTCAGGGGAGCAGAAGCTTCTGCCCCGGCTTGATCATGGCGTTGCGGCCCAGCTTGTTGGTCTGGATCAGCTTGTCCACGCTGGTGTTGTTTTTCTGGGCCAGACTGTAGAGCGTGTCGCCCTTCCGCACCACCACGATCCTGGATTTGCCCGCCGCAACGGCGGTTTTGAGGCCGGCTTCGCCCGGGCCGGGGATGACCAGCTTCTGGCCCACCAGCACGAAGCTGTCGGCGGCGCTCATCTTGTTGGCGGTCTGCAACGCGGAGAGGCTCACGTTATAGGCGCGGGAAATCTGGTAAAGGTTCTCGCCGCGTTGGACGGTGTGGAGGACGCGCCCGGCGCTGGCGCTCCCGGGCTGGCCGGAGGAAGAGGCCAGGCTGTTTTGCGCGTTGCTCTTCTGAGCGGTATTCTTGTTGGCGCTGCCGCTTTGTTTCTGGGCGGCCTGCGTGGGCTTCGCCACCGGCGCAGGAGCGGCCTTGCCGCCGCCGGGCACGAGCAGGGTGGCGCCTTCGCGCAGGGAGCTGCCCTTGAGGTTGTTGGCCTGGCGTAGAGTTTCAATGGGCACGCCGTGGCGCTGGCTCAGGGCGTAAAGGCTGTCGCCCCGCCGCACCTTGTACTGCTGCCAGCCGGCAAAGCTGCGCGCCTGCGGCTTGGCCAGCCAGGCCAGGCATTTATCCCTGCTCTTGCCGGGCACATAGGCGGTGGAATGGCCGGACACCGGGCTGATCTTCTGGCGGTAGGCCGGGTTCAAGGCCTTGAAGTCGGCATAGCTCAGACCGGCCTGCCGGGCCAGGGCGCTCAGGTCCGCCCCGGGGCCGACCTTAATGGCCACCAGATCATAAGCCCTGGCCGGATCCGGCTCCTGAAAGCCCAGGAGCTCCAGGTTGCGCATGATCTTGACCACGGCCAGAAAGCGCGGCACATACTGCTGGGTTTCCGGGCGCAGTTGGAGCTTGTACTCGGCAATGTCCTTGTTCAGTCGGCTGAGTTCAAAAAAGCTTTCCGCTCCGGTGTGTTGCAGGGCTCGGGAAATTTTGCCCTCGCCCCCGTTGTAAGAAGCGATGGCCAGGTGCCAGTCGCCGAAATATTCATACAACTGCTTGAGGTAATTGGCGGCCGCTTCGGTGGCTTTATAGGGGTCGCGCCGTTCGTCCGTCCAGTAGTTCTGGATGAGCCCGTAACGGGTGCCGGTATAGCGCATGAACTGCCACATGCCGGTGGCGCCGGACCGGGAAACGGCATTACAGTTGAAGCCGCTTTCCACAAGAGCCAAGCTGGCCAGTTCCTCGGGCAGGCCCTTTTCCCGCAGCACTTGCTTGACGTAGGGCAGATAGCCCTCCGCTCTTTGCAGGTAAACCTGAAACCCGGCCCGGTTACGGCGCAGGAAATACTTGAAATGGCGCTCCACCTGCTTCTTCTGGTCGGCAGTCAGGCTCCTGTCCAGTTCGCCGGTGGAATGCAGGGCCTGCCGCTCGGCGGCCGTGAGCGGAATGCCGTCATCAGCCGGCAGGTTCGGATATTCCACCAGCACGCTGTCATCAAAATCCGCGTAGTCTTCCGCAACGTAACCGTCCGCATGGGCGGCCTGGACTCCGCCGGGCGACCTGATGCTGGAGCGGGACGAACAGGCGGCGCTGAGCATGACGCATACCAAGAAAAGCCATATGTGCAGCCATCTGACGCTCTGCGCTTTTCCCTTTTTAATATCCATGGACATTCCTCAAGGTTACCGCTTAAAAATCTTTTAGGTTATCGCTTAAAATAATTTAAATTACAACAAGTTGACCGCGCACTCCGTCCGCAGGCAGGCACGGGCGGAATCCGCTGCCGCGCAAAGCAAAAAAGCTCTGGAGCCTCCCCGCGAATAGCCGGACTTTGGCTGCCGGCCTCCATTACTCCCCATATCGGCAATAAACCGCAAAACGTTATAGCCCTCCCCCAAGGGCTACACGGCGCCGCAGTAAGCGTCTTAAAAGTACATCCCTCCTATCTTATCAGATACGGCCGGATAAATACAACCGGATAAATCCGGCTTGCCTGAACGAGCGTAACAGGATAGCGGTGAGGGGGCTGATTGTTGGAAATATGCGGCTGTTCGCGGAATCTCTAAAAAAATTCGCCAGGTTTTATGCAAAAAAATAATAACTATGCCGCTGCCTTGTCGGAATCAAAGCGCTGCGGCCCAGAAGAGGTGGCCGCGCCCGCGCCTGAGGCGGATCAGATCACGAATTTTTTGCCTGGCCTGAAGCCGGTGCTGGAGCTTTTGCAGAGCGCCCCGGAAAAAATTGACTGCGTCTTTGTACGCAAGGGCCGGCGCGACAAACGGAGCGACGCGCTGCTGGACCGGTGCCGGGAACAGGGAGTGCGTTTCTCCCTGCTTGAGGAAAAGCCTTTTGTCCGGCTTTACGCGGGCCCGAGCCAGGGCGTGCTGGCCCGTCTGTTCGCGACCGGGTTCGTTGACCTGGAAGATTTGCTGGCCGGCGCAGCGGGCGCCCCCCTGCCCCTGCTGCTGGCCCTGGACCAGGTGCTGGACCCCGGCAATGCCGGCACCCTGGCCCGCACTCTCTATGCCTTGGGCGGGGCCGGGCTGATTCTGCCCCGGCACCAGGCCGCCTTTTTGGGGGCGGCGGCCGCCAAGGCCGCGGCCGGCGCCCTGCAAAAGCTGCCGGTGGCCAAGGTTACGAACCTGGCCGTGGCTCTGGACAAGGCGGCCGAAGCCGGATTCAGGATATATGGCGCCGCCGCCGGCGCAGGCGCGGCGAGTGTTTACGGGGTCAGGCCGGAATTTCCCGCCGTCTTGGTGCTCGGGAGCGAAGAAGCGGGCTTGCGGCCCGGGATCGCTAAACGCTGCGACCGGCTGCTGGCCGTGCCCATGCTGCGGGAGTTCGACAGCCTGAACGTGGCCCAGGCGGGAGCTATTATTATGGGATTCCTAAGCGCCGGGCGGTAAAAGACAGGTTAAGGAGGGGGCGGCGGGCAGTCCCGCCTTGCCGGCCTTTTTGCCTTGCAAAAAGCCAAAAGGCCCTGCCATAGCTTGGCGGGGCCTTTTGGCTTTCAAAGAGGTCGGAGGGCCAGAAACTAGCCTTCCATCTTCCTGGGAGTGCTTTTCGGCTTCGCGCCGGCAACCTTGCTGCTCTTGCTATCGTCCTTGGGGGCCTTGGGAGCCTTCAGGCCGTCCTTAGGGGCGGCCTGCCTGGCCGAAGCCTTTTTCGGTTCGGCTTCGCCTGCGGCGGCCGGAGCTCCCGCGCCGTCAGCCGGAGCGGTGTCCGCTTTTTTGGGGGCCTTGGCGGCCGGGGCGAGCTTCGCGGCCAGCTTGCCAACTTCGCCGTGGGTCAGTTCGATAAGGGCCAAGGGAGCGCTGTCGCCCTTGCGGGGCAGAGCCAGCTTCACCACGCGGGTAAAGCCGCCGGGCACGCCTTTGAAGGCGGGGGCCACTTCGTCAAACAGGCGTTTGGTTAGCTTGTGGCTGCCCAGGAGCCGGTAAGCCTGACGGCGGGCATGCAGGGAGTCGGTCTGAGCCAGAGCGATCAGAGGCTCGACCACGCCGCGCAGTTCCTTGGCTTTGGCTTCAGTGGTGGTGATGCGCCCGTAAGTAAGCAGGGCGGTGGCCATGTTTTTGAACAGGGCCTTGCGGTGCGATGAGCTTCTGCCGAGTTTGCGGCCGGAGTTTCTATGCCTCATTTTGATTCTTCCTCTTCCATTCCTGCAGTTTCTTTTCAAATCCGTCCAGCTTGGTGCCGAAATCAAGATTCATCTCGGAAAGCACGCGGCGGATTTCATCCAGCGACTTGCGCCCGAAGTTCTTGGTTTTGAGCATGTCGGCCTCCGCCTTCTGCACCAGTTCGCCCACGTAGGCGATGCTGGCGCTCTTCAGGCAGTTGGTGGCGCGCACGGAAAGCTCAAGCTCGTCAATGGACTTGAACAGGTTTTCGTTCCAGTCGGAACTGCCGCCGCCGCCGCTTTGCTGCTCGCCTTCAATCTGTTCGTCAAAATTGATGAACACGGCCAGTTGTTCCTTAAGGATCTTGGCGCTGTAGGCGATAGCGTCGTCCGGGGTGACGGAGCCGTCCGTCCAGACCTGCAGGATGAGCTTGTCGTAGTCGGTCATCTGGCCGACGCGGGCCTGCTCGATGGTGTAAGACACCTTGCGTACCGGCGCGAAGCTCGCGTCCAGCTTGATCAGGCCGATTTCTTCCGAAAGGCCTTCATGCAGGTCGGCGGTAACATACCCCTTGCCCATGCGGACTTCCAGTTCCATCCTCACGGTCACGTCTTCGGTGAGGGTGAAAAGGTGGATATCGGGGTTCAGCACGGCAACGTGCTGGTTGGTCTTGATCTGGGCGGCGCTCACCGGCCCCTTGCCGGAAGCGACGAGCTCCAGGCGCTGGGGATCGCTGGTGCCCATGGCCAGACGCACCTGCTTGAGATTGAGCACGATGTCGGTGACGTCTTCAAGCACACCGTTGATGATAGTGAATTCGTGCTGCACGCCTTCAATTTTAACGGCCACAAACGCGGCTCCCTGCAGAGAGGAGAGCAGCACGCGGCGCAGGGCGTTGCCGATGGTGGTGCCGTAGCCCCGTTCCAGTGGTTCGCAGGTGAACTTGCCGTACATGCCTTCGGCATTGCTCGTACTTTCCCTGGTGACCTGCTCGGGCCTTACCAGTTCGGACCAGTTCCTTGCGTTAATAAGCTTTTCACCTTGTTTAATGAGCATACCCACTTCCGTGATTATTTGGAGTAAAGCTCGACAATCAGATTTTCGTTGATGAGGGTCTGAATGTCTTCGCGCTGCGGCAGAGCTTTGACGGCGCCTTTAAAGGCGGCGCCATCCACTTCAAGCCAGGCCGGGAGGCCGCGGCGGGCCACCACTTGCTGGGCGTCAGCCAGTACGGGGATCTTGCGGTGCTTTTCCGGAACTTCCAGCACATCGCCGACGCGCACAAGCATGGAGGGAATATTCGCTTTACGTCCGTTCAGAGTGAAAATGCCATGCCTTACCAACTGGCGGGCCTGCTGGCGGGAGTTGGCGAAGCCGAGGCGGTAGATTACGCTGTCGAGGCGGCGTTCGAGCATGGAAAGCAGGTTGGTGCCGGTTACGCCCTTGGCCATGTCGGCCTTCTGGAAGTAGTTGCGGAACTGCTTTTCCAGCACGCCGTAAATGCGGCGCACTTTTTGCTTCTCGCGCAACTGGGTGGAATAGTCGGTGGCCTTTTTACGGGCGCGGCCGTGCTGGCCGGGCGCGTAAGGACGGCGGTCATAGGCGCACTTTTCGGTAAAGCACCGGTCGCCTTTAAGAAAGAGCTTGCTGCCTTCGCGTCTGCAAAGGCGGCATTTGGATTCGTTATACTTAGCCAAGGCTGGTTCCTCCTTGCCCTAGACCCGGCGCCGCTTGGGCGGGCGGCACCCGTTGTGGGGAATGGGCGTTACGTCGCGGATGAAAGCCACCCGGAAGCCCGAGTTGTTAATGGCGCGCATGGCCGATTCGCGGCCCGAACCCGGGCCGGTGACGTAAATGCCCACCGTGCGCACGCCGTTGTCCTGAGCTTTGCGGGCGGCCTGTTCGGCGGCCACCTGAGCGGCGAAAGGCGTGGACTTGCGGCTGCCCTTGAAACCGGCCTGGCCGGCGCTGGCCCAACTGACGGTGTTTCCGCGGGTGTCGGTAAAGGTAATAATGGTATTGTTAAAAGTCGCCTGAATGTGGACAATGCCCACAGGGATATTTTTCTTTTCTCTTTTTTTGACTGTACGCTTGGCTTTAGCCATCTTAATTCTCGCTAAGGATTAAGGTTCGTCGCCGGGCGGGAGGCGAGGCCGGAACGCGGCGCGCCTCCTGGCAGCCCGGCTGCACGGGCCGCACCGGCAAAAACATTACTTCTTCTTGGGCGTGGCGCCACGGCGCGGTCCCTTGCGGGTGCGCGCGTTGGTGTGGGTGCGCTGACCGTGGACCGGAAGGCCCTTGCGGTGGCGCATGCCGCGATAACAGCCGATGTCCATGAGGCGCTTGATGTTCGTGCCGACTTCGCGCCTGAGGTCGCCCTCGACTTTGTGGTTCTGTTCGATTTCCTTACGGATTTCGTTAACTTCGTCGGCGGACAAATCGTCAATGCCCCTGGTCCAATCCACACCGGTGGTGTCCAGGATGCGCAAAGCCGTGTTACGGCCGATTCCATAAATATAGGTGAGGGCGATGTCGGCCCTCTTGCCCTTGGGCAAATCAACTCCAGCTATTCTGGCCACAGTTCAGACTCCTGCTGATATTATCCCTGGCGCTGCTTGTGCCGGGGGTTTTCGCAGAGCACTCTTAAAATGCCCTTGCGGCGGATCACTTTGCACTTGGGGCAAATGCGTTTAACCGAAGGTCTAACTTTCATGATTATATTCACTCCATTCCAGTTTTTTCCAGCCAAGGAGCCTGCCGGAACGGGAAACTATAGCCATTCGCACGGCTTTAGTCAAGAAACTCGTCCTTTAAGGCCTCCAAGGAGCCAACCGGCCCTCAACTATCCAGAATCTGCGGACCCCTGGGCGTTACAGCCACGCTGTGTTCAAAATGCGCGGCCAAACTTCTGTCCCGGGTAACTGCGGTCCACTCGTCTTCCAGAATGTCGACGTCGTCGGCGCCGAGCGTGAGCATGGGCTCTATCGCCAGCACCATGCCGGGCTGCAGGGGCAGGTCCGGCGAATTAAGGCCGACAAAATTGGGTATTTCCGGCTTTTCATGCAGGCGCAGCCCGATGCCGTGCCCGACAAAACGCTTTACAATACCCATTCCGTTCGCTTCGGCGTGCTTTTGCACCGCCGCGGATACGTCTTTCAGGTTGTTGCCGGGTTTGGCAGCCGCTGCACCCAGCTCCAGGCTTTCAGCCGTTACCCGTAAAAGCCGTTCCGCTTGTTCGGAAATACGTCCGACCGGGTAGGTACGGGCCGCATCGCCGTGAAAGCCCTCAACCACCACGCCCATGTCGAAGCTCACAATGTCCCCTTCCCGCAAAATACGCTTTTTGGAAGGGAAGCCGTGCACCACTTCTTCATTTACCGAACAGCACAGGGCATAGGGAAAACCGCCATAACCCTGGAACGCCGGCCGGACGTCATGCTTCTTGCAAAGTTCCTGGGCGATGTCCTCGAAATGCATGGTCGGCCGGCCCGGCTCAATAGCCCGGCCCATGGCCTCCAGAATTTGCCTGACAATCTGGTTGGCCTGTTTCATCAAGGCCAATTCATTGTCGTTTTTAAGGAACACTCCCCGGTACTTCTTCATCGTAAATTCTCTGCTTGCGACGGCCCAAGCGGGGCTGCGCGCCCCCGGGCCGCCGAAAGCCAATAATTATCCAAACTAGCCGTTTCTGCCCTTGATGCGGGTTTTGCCCAGCATGCCTTCGTACTTGTTGGTGATGAGCTGCGATTCCACCTGGGACATGAAGTCCATGGAAACGCCCACCACGATGAGCAGGCTCGTGCCGCCAAAGTAGAAAGGAATGTTGAACTGTTGCATCAGCACCTGGGGCAGCACGCAGATTACCGAAATGTAAAGCGCGCCCCAAACCGTGATTCTGGTAAGCACCCGGTCGATATATTCCTGGGTCTTGAGACCGGGGCGAATGCCCGGCACGAAGCCGCCCTGCTTCTTCAGGTTTTCCGAAATGTCCTTGGTATCAAAGACAATGGCGGTGTAGAAGAAGCAGAAGAACACGATCAGGGCCACGAAGATCAGGTTGTAAAGCAGCCCGCCCATGCTGAACCAGTCGGAGATGTCACGCAGCCATTGCGCAGTGGAAACCTGGGCGATGGTGGCCGGGAACATCAGCAAGCTGGAGGCGAAGATGGGCGGGATAACGCCGGCGGTGTTCACCTTGAGCGGCAAATGGGTGCTCTGGCCGCCCACCATTTTCCGGCCCACCTGGCGCTTGGCGTAGTGAATCGGGATACGGCGCTGGCCGCGTTCCATGAACACGATGAAAATCAGCACCGCAGCCATGAAGACAATCAGCAGGAGCGCCGCGATAATGCTCATGGTGCCGCCGGAAACCATCCCGAACAGGCGGTAAATGCCGGTCGGAATGCCGGCCACGATGCCCGCGAAGATGATCAGCGAAATACCGTTGCCGATGCCCTTTTCCGTAATCCGCTCGCCGATCCACATGACCAGGATGGTGCCGGCCGTGATGGTCAGGGTGGTAATCAGGACAAAGGACAAACCGGGGTGCAGCACCACCGGCGCGCCGCCCGGGCTGTGCATGCCCATGACCACCTTGGCCAGGGCCAGGCCCTGCACGATGGCGATGAGCACGGTGCCGTAACGGGTATACTGGGTTACTTTCTTGCGGCCGGCCTGGCCTTCTTCCTTGGCCATGCGCTTCAGGTCCGGGCTGACCACCTGCAGGAGCTGCATGATGATCGAGGCGGAAATGTAAGGCATCACGCCCAGGGCGAAAATGGACAGGTTGGCCATGGCCCCGCCGGAAAACATGTCCAGAAGGCCGAACAGGGTGCCTTCAAGGGTCTGGAAGTAATCCCGTAGCGCTCCGGTATCCACGCCCGGAATCGGCACGTGCGCGCCGATACGGTAGAAAACGAGCAGAAGGAACGTCCAGCCGAGCTTTTTGGGCAGTTCGGACTTCGGACCCTGGTTTGGCATGCGGCTTTGGGACACGGGATTAACCTTCCAGTGCCTTGACGCTGCCGCCGGCCTTTTCGATCTTTTCCTTGGCGGAGGCGCTGAATTTGTGCGCTTCCACGTTAAGGACCACGGAGAGCTCGCCGTCGGCCAGAATCTTCACCGGGGCGCCGGACTTGGCCAGGCCGCGTCTGTAGATGTCTTCCAGGGAAATGTCGCTCTGGCCGGCAAAAGCCGCGGCCAGTTGGTCAACGTTGATCACCTGGTATTCCACCCGGAACGGATTCTTGAAGCCGTGCTTGGGCAAGCGGCGCTGCAGGGGCATCTGGCCGCCTTCAAAGCCGGCGTATTTTCCGCTGCCGGAACGCTGGTTCTGGCCCTTGAGGCCCTTGCCCGCGCTCGAGCCCCAGCCGGAACCCGCGCCGCGGCCGACACGCTTGCGGTTTTTGCGTTCTTCCGCAAAGGGATATAAGTCGTGCAGTTGCATCTACCTTACCTCAGTGACCAAATGGGGAATCATTGCAATCATGCCACGCATGGCGGCATTGTCCTTAACCTCTTTAACCTGGCCGAGCCTCGTCAGACCAAGCGCCTCCAGCACCTTGCGCTGTTTGGGGTTGGCCCCGATCCGGCTGCGAATCATTTTTATCTTCATCATGGCAGTGCCTTTTTTGGATGCCTCCGGCGGCCAGGGCTCCGCCCCAGACCCGGCGGGGAAAATAATTTCCCCGCACCCCGCCAAGGGGTGAGTCGGTTTTCACTTAGTCAGCACACCCAGTTACTTTCTGGGCGCCGCCAGTTCCTTGCCGCGCACTTCGCCGACCGCGTCGGCGCTGCGCAGGGAGGCGAGTCCCGCCACGGTGGCGCGCAGCACGTTGTGCGGGTTGTTGGTGCCAATGGCCTTGGTGAGCACGTCGGACACGCCCACGGCTTCCATGACGGCGCGCACGGCGCCGCCGGCGATAATGCCGGTACCGCGGGAAGCCGGGCGGAGCATAACTTTGCCCGCGCCGAACGAGCCGAGGATTTCATACGGCAGGGTGCCGTCCAAAAGGGGCACTTCAATCATGTTCTTGCGGGCCCGTTCGGTCGCCTTGCGCAGGGCTTCCGGCACTTCCTGGGCTTTGCCCAGGCCGTAGCCCACGCGGCCCGCGCCGTCACCCACCACCACCAGGGCGGAGAAACTGAAACGGCGTCCGCCTTTGACAACTTTGGCCACGCGATTGAGAGAAACTACCTTCTCAACCAAACCGAGTTCATTCTGTTCCATGTGGTTACCTGTGCGGGGTTAAAATTCAAGGCCGCCTTCGCGCGCGCCTTCCGCCACAGCCTTGATGCGGCCGTGGTAAATGTATCCGTTGCGGTCGAAAACCACACGGTTGATGTTCTTTTCCTTAGCCAGGCGGGCAATTTCCTTGCCCACCGCCTGGGCGCCTTCCTTGTTCGGGTGGGCGGCGCTTTCCTTCAGGACGAGGGTAGAGGCGGCAACCAGGGTCTTGCCGGCTGCGTCGTCAACGATCTGGGCGTAAATGTGCAGGTTGGACCTGAACACCACCAGACGCGGACGTTCCTCGGTGCCGCGAATCTTTTTCCTGATGCGGATCTTGCGGCCCTGTCTAGCCTCAGCCCGATTGATTTTACTGGCCATGACTTACCTGCCCCTATTTCTTGCCAGACTTGCCGACTTTGCGGCGAATCTGCTCGTTTTCGTACTTGATGCCCTTGCCCTTGTAGGGTTCGGGCTTGCGCAGGCGGCGAATCCGGGCCGCCATTTCACCCACCGCTTCCTTGCTGGCGCCCGAGATGGTCAGCTTTTGGCCTTCGGCCCTGGCTTCCAGTCCCTTGGGCAGATCCACCAGTACCGGGTGGGAAAAACCCAGGGCCAGTTCGATGGTGTTGCCTTTTACCGCCACTCTGTAACCCACGCCGATGACTTCCAAGGTCTTGGAAAAGCCCTTGGTCACGCCTTCGATGCAGTTGTTCAGGAGCGTGCGGCGCAGCCCGTGCTGGGCGCGGGTGATGCGTTCTTCGTTCTTGCGGGTGATGGTGACTTTGCCATCTTCCAGCTTGTATTCAAGGCAGTCGCACAGGGGAGTGGAAAGCTGCCCCTTGGGGCCTTTGACTTCAACCGAATCGCTCCCGATTTTCACTTCCACACCGGAAGGAACGGGAATGGGATTTTTACCTATTCTGGACATAGCAGCACCTACCAGATTTCACACAAAAGTTCGCCGCCCACTTTCTTCTCGCGGGCGTGGGCGCCTTCCATGACTCCAGTGGAGGTGGAAAGGATACAAATGCCCAGTCCATTCTGAACGCGGGGGATTTCAAGGGAACCCACATACACGCGGCGGCCGGGCTTGCTGATGCGTTTCAGGCCGGCAATGCCGGGCGCGCCTTTGTGGTACTTAAGGGAAATCTTGATTTCCTTCTCGTCCACCTTAACATCATTCACATACCCTTCCTGCTGGAGGATGGCGGCAATCGATTCCTTCATCTTCGAGCGCGGCACACTTACTTCCTTATGAAGGGCCATGTGTGCGTTGCGGATACGCGTGAGCATATCGGCAATAGGATCAGTCATGTCATCTCCTAAGGCAAACTATGGTGTTTGCCTGTACAATGTTTAAAAATAAAACCGGTTTACCAGCTGGATTTACGTACGCCGGGCAGTTCGCCGTTGAGCGCCATCTTGCGGAAGCAAATACGGCACAGTCCGAACTTGCGCAGGTAAGCGCGCGGGCGGCCGCAAATGGGGCAACGGTTGTAGGCGCGGGAGCTGTATTTGGGCTTACGGGTAGCCTTTACTTCAAGAGATGTACGGGACAAGGTCTCTCTCCTTTACTTTCTGAAAGGCAGGCCCAGGTGCTCAAGCAGCATCTTGCCTTCCTTATCCGTGGCGGCGGAGGTTACGATGGTAATGTTCATACCCTTGGCATTATCCACCCGGTCGGCTTCCAGTTCCGGAAAGATCGAGTGTTCCTTGATGCCCATGGTGAAGTTGCCTCTGCCGTCAAAGCCGCGGTCCGGAATGCCCCGAAAGTCGCGCACGCGCGGGAGCGCGAAGTTGAAGAGCTTGTCCAGGAAGTCCCACATGCGGGCGCCGCGCAAGGTAACGCGGCAGCCGATGGGCATGCCCTCGCGCACTTTGAAGGCCGCGACGGACTTCTTGGCGCGGGTTACCACCGCTTTCTGGCCGGCAATGGCGGTCAGTTCGGTGACGGCTTCTTCCATGAGCTTGTTGTTTTGGGACGCAGCCCCAAGACCAATGTTCAGCGAGACCTTCTCGAGGCCGGGAATCTGCATGGGCGACTTGTAAGCGAACTCGTCCCGCAGGGCCGGCACCACTTTCTCGCGGTATATTTTTTCAAGGCGTGTCATCTGCGATCACCTTATCCAATAGTTTTATTGCACTTCTTGCAGAAGCGGACTTTCTTGTCGTCTTCCACGCGATAGCCGACACGCACCGGACCGGCGCAGGCGTCACACATGACCATGACGTTGGAAACGTGAATGGGCATTTCCTTCTCGATAATGCCGCCGGCCTGCCGCTGGTAGGGGTTGGGGCGGGTGTGGCGCTTGGCCATGTTCACTTTTTCGACCAGCACGCGGTCTTTCTTGCGCAGGACTTTCAAAACCTTGCCGATTTTGCCCTTGTCCTTGCCCACGGTGACCATCACGCGGTCGTCTTTACGAATGCGGTACTGTTGCATTGCGGAGTCTCCTAAAGAACCTCGGGCGCGAGGGACACAATCTTCATATAGTTTTTGGCTCTGAGCTCACGGGCCACCGGTCCGAAGATACGGGTGCCCACGGGCTCGCCCTGCTTGGTGAGCAGCACGGCCGCGTTGTTGTCAAAGCGGATGTAAGAGCCGTCCACGCGGCGCACTTCTTTGGTCGTGCGCACGATAACCGCCTGCATCACGTCGCCCTTTTTCACCTTGCTGTGCGGCATGGCATCTTTCACGGTAACGACGATAACGTCGCCCACGGTGGCGTAACGGCGGTGAGAGCCGCCCAGCACCTTGATGCAGGCAACTTCTTTTGCGCCGGAGTTATCCGCCACTTCAAGTCGGGATTCAACCTGGATCATTTTGCGCTCCTAGACGGCTTTTTCCAAAATGGAAACTAAGTGCCAGCGTTTGGTACGGCTCATGGGGCGGAATTCGATAATCTGCACCTTGTCGCCGATGTTGCATTCATTGGCCGGATCATGAGCGGCGTACTTCTTGTGGCGGCGGATGTACTTTTTGATCAGGGGGTGCTTGACCAGGGTTTCCACGTTCACAATGATGGTCTTGTCGCTCTTGTTGCTGACCACTATTCCTTCGAGCGTTCTGCCGTTTCTGTGTTCTACATTCACTGACATTTCCTTACGCTCCCTTCTGCTTGAGAACGGTCATGATTCTCGCGACATTACGCCGCGCCGCCGGAATTTCGGAAGTGTTCTCGAGCTGGGCGGTGGCGTGCTTGAAGCGGAGGTTGAAGAGCTCCTGGCGGCTTTCCGTCAGAGCCTTGTTCAGCTCCTCCACGCTTAATTTCTGCAGATCTTTAGCCTTCATTGTATCCCTCCCTGACCACGATGGCGGTCTTGATGGGGAGCTTGTGGGCGGCGCGGGTCAGGGCCTCTTTGGCCAGTTCCAGGCTGACGCCCTTGAGTTCATACATGATCCGGCCGGGCTTCACGGCGGCGTACCAGCCGGCCGGGGCGCCCTTGCCGGAACCCATGCGCACTTCCAGCGGTTTGGAGGTGTAAGGCAGATCCGGGAAAATACGGATCCAGACTTTACCGCCGCGCTTGATGTGGCGCATCATCGCGATACGGGCCGCTTCAATCTGCTGGTTGGTGAGCTTGCCGTGCTCCAGAGCCTTGAGGCCGATATCGCCGAAAGCGATGTAATGGCCGCCGGTGGCCGGGCCTTTGATGCGGCACTTCTGGCGCTTGCGGAATTTTACTTTTTTAGGACTGAGCATTGCTGTTCACCTCATCATCCATAAGTTCACCGCGGAACACCCACACTTTCACGCCGATTTTGCCGTAGGTGGTGTTGGCTTCGGCAAAACCGAAGTCAATGTCGGCGCGCAGGGTTTGCAGCGGCACCCGGCCGTCGCGGTACCATTCGGTACGGGCGATTTCAGCCCCGGCCAGACGCCCGGCGCAGTTCACCTTGATGCCTTCGGCGCCGAACTTGCGGCTCATGGCCACGGTGCGCTTCATGGCGCGGCGGAAAGCCACGCGGCGTTCCAACTGCTGGGCGATGCTTTCGGCCACGAGTTGGGCTTCCACTTCGGGGCGGCGGATTTCGTTAACTTCGATGGAAAACTCGCGGCCGAACCTGGCTTTCAAATCGCCGCGCAGTTTTTCAATTTCCACGCCTTTGCGCCCGATAACGATACCGGGGCGGGCGGTGTACAGGACAAGCCGTACCTTGCCGCCGGCGCGCTCAATTTCAATTTTGGACAAGCCCGCGCTAAAGAGCAATTTTTTGACGTAGTTGCGGATCTTGTGATCTTCAAACACGAACCCGGCGTATTCCTTGGTGCTGTACCAGCGGGACTGCCAGTTCTTGTTGTAGCCGAGCCTGAACCCGTAGGGATGTACTTTCTGACCCATATTTCCTAGTCCTCGAGAATCACGGTTATATGGCTGGTGCGCTTCAAAATGGTGTTGGCACGCCCCTGCGAACGGGGCATGAAGCGCTTCCAGGTGGGGCCTTCGTTGACGATGACCTGCTTAACCCTAAGGGTGTCCACGTCGGCCTTCTGATTTTCCTGGGCGTTGGCCAGGGCAGAATGCATCACTTTGTAGATGATGCCGGCGGCCTTGTTGGGCGTGAACTTCAGGACATTCAGCGCGTCTTCCACCGGCATGCCGTTCACATTACGGGCAACCAGGCGGGCCTTGCGGGGCGACACGCGGATATATTTTGCGATAGCTTTAGCTTCCATGTCGTTACCTGTCCCCTAGCGTTTGGCCTTGCTTTTCTTGTCGGCGGCATGGCCGTGGAAGACGCGGGTAAGCGCGAACTCGCCGAGCTTGTGGCCGACCATGTTTTCCGTGACAAACACCGGGATGAACTTTTTGCCGTTGTGTACGGCGAAGGTGAGGCCCACCATCTCCGGCAGCACGGTGGAGCGGCGCGACCAGGTTTTAATGACGCGGCGGTCACTGTTGGTCTGGGCGGAGTCCACTTTCTTCATCAAACTTACGTCCACAAAGGGACCTTTTTTAAGTGATCTGGGCATGCCTGACTACTCCTACTTCTTGCGGCGATCGGTAACGATCAGCTTGGAGGAAGCTTTCTTGCGGTTACGGGTCTTATAGCCCTTGGTGGGCACACCCCAAGGAGAAACCGGATGACGGCCGCCGGAGGAACGGCCTTCGCCGCCGCCCAGCGGGTGGTCGATGGGGTTCATGGCCACGCCGCGCACTTCCGGCCTCTTGCCCAGCCAGCGATTGCGGCCGGCCTTGCCGAGAGAGATGTTTTCCCACTGCAAGTTACCCACCTGGCCGATGGTGGCCATGGCGGTCACCAGCACTTTGCGCACTTCGCCCGAGGGCATGCGCAGCGTGGCGTACTTGCCTTCGCGGGCCACAAGCTGGGCGTAGGTGCCGGCGGCGCGGCAAAACTGGCCGCCTTTGCCGGGGTGCAGCTCAATGTTGTGAATGTTCGTGCCCACCGGGATGCGGTTGATGGCCATGGCGTTGCCGGGCTTGATATCGGCGCCTTCGCCGGAGAGGATCGTATCGCCCACGGCCAAGCCCACCGGGGCCAGGATGTAACGCTTTTCGCCGTCGACATAATGCAGAAGGGCGATGCGGGCGGTTCGGTTCGGATCGTATTCGATGGTGGCGACGCGGGCCGGAATGCCGGCCTTGTCCCGCCTGAAATCGATAATACGGTAGAGCCGCTTGTGGCCGCCGCCGCGGCGGCGGCTGGTCACACGGCCGTAGTTGTTGCGGCCGGATTTTTTGGTCAGCCCCACGGTCAGGGATTTTTCCGGGCGGGCAGCGGTAATTTCCTCAAAGGTGAACACCGTCATGCCGCGGCGACCTGCCGAGGTGGGCTTAAGCTTTCTGATAGCCATTGCTTATACTCCCTCGAAGAATTCGATCTTTTCGCCCTGGGCCAGAGTGACGTAGGCTTTCTTGAAGCCGGCCACCTTGCCCACAACGCGGCCGTGACGAGTTTTCGGCCTGCTCTTGCGCACCACCACGTTCACGTCCACCACCTTCACATTGAAAGCCTGTTCCACGGCGCGCTTGATTTCCAGCTTGCCGGCGCGCGGGCTCACCATGAAGGCGACCTGGTTGTGGTCGTCGCGGATGAAGGTGGCTTTTTCAGTTACGACCGGCTTGAGAATGATTTGAGTGTAATCCATAACTTGATCTCCCCTAGGCCAGCCGTTTGGTCACGCCTTCCACGGCTCCTTCAAGAATGATGAGCTGCGGATGGTTGATGATGTCGTACACGTTCAGCTCTTCCGGGGTGATCAGGGTTACGTTCCGGACGTTGCAGGCAGCGCGGTCCAGGGTTTCGTCGTAAGCCGGCACCACCACCAGGGCCTTCTTCCACTCCAGGCCGTTCGCGATTTTCGCGAAATGCCTGGTTTTGGCTTCGGGCAGCTCCAGGTTCTTGAGCACGGTGAGCTGGTTGTCCAGAAGGCGGACCGACAGGGCCATACGCAGGGCCAGGCGGCGCACCTTTTTGTTAACTTTGAAGGAATAGTCGCGCGGCGAAGGGCCAAAGAGCACCGCGCCGCCCGTCCACAAGGGCGAAATATTGGAGCCGGAGCGGGCGCGGCCGGTGCCTTTCTGGCGCCAGGGCTTGGCGCCGCCGCCTTTCATCATGGAGCGGGAAAGAGTGGAGTGGGTGCCGGCGCGCCAAGCGGCGCGCTGGGCCCGCACCACCAGGTGCAGAATTTCAGCGCGGGGCGCAACTTCGAACACTTCAGGCGCCAGGGTGATTTCGCCGGCTTCCTGCTTGTTCTGATCGATTACTTTAATAGTGGCCATGACTCTCTCTCCTACCTACTGCTTGCGCACCATGACCAGGCCGTTCTTGGGGCCGGGTATGGCGCCCTTGACCAGGATCACGTTTTCTTCGGGGCGAATGGCGACAATGGTGAGATTGATCGTGGTAACACGCTTGGCGCCGAGCTGGCCGGCCATCTTCTTGCCCTTCCAGATTTTGGAGGGCTCGGTGTTGTTACCAATGCTGCCCGCGCTGCGGTGCACTTTTTCAGCGCCGTGGGAACTGGACGCGCCTTTGAAGTTCCAGCGCTTCATCACGCCGGCGGTGCCTTTACCAATGCTCTTGCCGGTAACCTTCACCAGGTCGCCGGGGGTGAACAGTTCCACGGTGAGGTCGTCGCCCACCCGGTATTCGGCCGGGTTTTCCAGGCGCAGTTCACGCATGGCGCGGAACATGCCCTTGCCGGCTTTCGCGCAATGACCGGCCAAGGGCCGCGTCATGTGCTTTTCTTTAGCTTCGATGTAGCCGATTTGCAGCGCGTTGTAGCCGTCGCGCTCCATATCTTTGATCTGCAAGACCGGGCAGGGGCCGGCCTGAATGACGGTAACCGGCACGGAAACGCCGTTGCCGTCGAACACGCGGGTCATGCCGAGCTTGCGCCCAAGAATTCCGAGTTTTTCAGCCATGACGCCCCCCATTACAGTTTGATTTCAACGTCCACGCCGGCCGGGAGCGAAAGCTTGCCCAGAGCGTCAACGGTTTGCTGCGTGGGCTCGAGGATGTCCATGAGCCGCTTGTGAACGCGCATTTCAAACTGTTCACGAGATTTTTTGTCAGCGTGCACGCTACGGTTCACGGTGACTTTGTTGATATTGGTGGGCAGAGGAATCGGCCCGGCCACGCCGGCGCCGGTATTACGCGCCGTATCCACGATTTCCGCCACCGCTTTGTCGAGGATGCGGAAATCGTAAGCCTTGAGCTTGATCCTGATACGATCACTGCTAACTGCTGTCATTGTTTTCTCCATGCTCTGGAACGTATGCCGCCCGACCCGAAACGGTCGGGCCGCGGCGTAGCCATTTCAAGGGGAAACTCGCCTTGCGGATTTACTGATGGGATTTGCGGCTGGCCTTATTGACAACCGGTTCCTTCACACCGTTACGAGTCGCCCGTTTACGCCAGCCTGCCGGGGGCGCGAATTTTAAACCCGCGCTGCTGGGGCAGGAGATGCAGGGCACAAAAACAAAGCAGACGGGTCCTTTCGGATTCCCGCCGCCCTTTGTGAACCTGCAAATATCAAACCTGGTTGGCGTAGTACAACCAAGCGCACCGGAGCGGCGTTCAACCGCTCCGCCGGGGGGCCGGCAAAATCAAAGCCGCTATCCCGTTCCCGGCAGCGTTCTCGCACCAGCTCCCCCAGAGGACCAGACCTTTCGGCTCGTTCGTGGCGGTGGCCAAGGAAAATCCGGGCAGGATTCTTCCATGATGCGAGGGGAGTTAATACAATTTGAAAGCCGGATGGTCAAGCGCTTTTTGGATTTTTTTGATTTTTTTTTTGCCGCGTTCGGGCAATGTTTAAAAACCTTGCTGGAATGCAGGCGCTGATGGTAATATCGTCGACAGGGGAAGCAACTACAAAAATTCTTTTCAGGAGAAAACATGCGCGGTTGTAAAAAATTTGTGTTTTGCCCAGCCTTGTGCCTGGCTTTTGCTTTGGCGCTCTGCCTGGCGACCGCTACGGCGGCGTTCGCCCTGGGCGAAAAGCCCGACCGGGAAGCGGTGGAAAAAGTGAAGCCCCGGGTGGAGGTGGCTTTCGTGCTGGACACCACCGGTTCCATGGCCGGCCTGATTGAAGGCGCCAAAAAGAAAATCTGGTCCATGGCCAATACCATCGTGGATCAGAACCCGGAAGCCGACATCTACGTCGGCCTGGTCGGCTACCGCGACCTGGGCGACGAATACGTCACCAGGCACTTTCCCCTGACCACCGACATCCAGCAAATTTACGGCGAACTGCTCACCTTCCGGGCCGAGGACGGCGGCGACACGCCCGAATCGGTGAACGAGGCCCTGGACGTGGCCGTCAGCCAACTCGGCTGGAGCGATCCGCAAGACGTCACGGCCAGCCGCATCATCTTTCTGGTGGGCGACGCCCCGCCGCACATGGATTACAAACAGGACCGCAAATACCACGAAGTGATCCCGGAAGCCGTGCAAAAAGGCATTATCGTGAATACCGTGCAGTGCGGCGACATGCAGTCCACCACCGCCATCTGGAAGGAAATGGCCCGGCTCGGCAAGGGCGAGTATATGGCCATCCCGCAGGACGGCGGCCAGGTGGTGGTCATCGACACCCCGTATGACGTCACCATCCGGGAAATCCAGATCAAGATCAACAAAACCGTGATTCCTTACGGGAGCGTCCCACAGCAACGCGCGGTGGAAGAAAAGGGCCGGATGTACGAGGCGGCCCCCGCCTCCACTTCGGCCGACATGACTTCTTTCGTGAGCAAGAGCGGCAAGGGCGCCAAGGCCGTGACCGGCCGGGGCGACCTCGTGGCCGACTCCAAGACGGACAAGGAACTGCTCAAGAACGTCAAGGACGAAGAACTGCCGGAAAACCTGCAAAAAATGTCCGCCAAGGAACGCGAGGACTACCTGGACAAGCAGTCCAAAGAACGCGAGGACCTGACCGGCCAGTTGGCCGCGCAGGTGAAAAAGCGCGACGACTACATAAAAAGCAAAACCGCCGAAGCCGAGTCGACCGCCCCGGCGGACAGCTTTGACGCCAACGTCAGCAAAACTCTGAAGGAACAGATCAAGTAGCTTCAGCGCTCTACTTTCAAGGAAAGGCTGATTAATGGTTTTTTTGCTCCTTGGCCGCGCCAGGAAACAAAAATCCTCATTAACCAGCCTTTCTCATAACCCGTAGCTGGAGCCGTCCCAACAGTGAGTGCAGAGCTTTTCCTTGGGCAGGCCGATGGCCTTGACCAGGTTGTCCAGCTTCTGGAATTTGAGGGAGCTCAAATGGAACCGTTCCCGAATCCATTCGGTCAGTTCCGCGTTTTTGGGGTCGGCGGCGTTCACGTAGCGCTCGATGTTCCGCCCCTCTTCGCCTTCCAGGGCCAAAATCGCCTTCAGCCCCATAAGCTCCAGCGCCGAGCGCGAAGAGGAGAAATTGAGAAACTTGCAGGGATAGACCAAGGTCGGGCAGGCGATGCGGGCGTGCACTTCCTTCGCCCCGTGCTGATAAAGAACCTGGATGTTGTCTTTAAGCTGGGTGCCGCGCACGATGGAATCGTCCAGGAAGATCATGCGCTGGCCGCGAATCAGGGCCTGGTTGGGAATAAGCTTCATCCTGGCCACCAACTCGCGCTGGGCCTGGTCCTGCGGCATGAAGCTGCGCGGCCAGGTGGGCGTGTATTTGACCAGGGGGCGCTGGTAGGGCAGGTGGCGCCGGTTGGAGTAGCCGACGGCATGGCCGATGCCGGAGTCGGGAATGTCGCAGACGCAGTCGGCCTCCACGTCGTCTTCCGCGCCCAGGGCCGCGCCGCAGCGGTAGCGGCAGGCCTCGACGTTTATGCCTTCGTAGCTGGAGGAGGGGTAGCCGTAGTACACCCAGAGGAACGAGCAGATCTGCATCCTGCCGCCGGGCGGGACAATGCTTTCCCAGCCCTCGGGACTGACGAACACCGCCTCGCCGGGGCCGAGGTCGCGCACCGGCTCGAAACCGATGTTGTAAAAGGCGCTGGATTCGGAGGAGAGCGCCCAGCCGTCGTCCTTGCGGCCCAAGACCAGGGGAGTGCGGCCCAGGAAGTCGCGGCAGCCGTAAATGCCCTTTTCCGTCATGATCATGAAGGTGCAGGAGCCTTTCACCTTGGCCTGCACCGCCCGGATGCCGTCCGCGAACGAGCCTTCGCGGCTCAGGAGCATGGCGATGATTTCCGTGGGTCGCACTTTGCCGCTGGCCGAGCGGTTGAAGGTGTAGCGGTGGCGCCCGGCTTCGGCGATAAGTTCGTCGGCATTGGTTATGTTGCCCACGGTGACCAGAGAAAACGGCCCCAGGTGGGCGGAAAAGGTCAGGGGCTGGCTGTCGGTGTCGCTGATGGCGCCCAGGCCGATGTTGCCGCCGAGGTCTTTCAGGTTGGGTTCCAGCTTGTTGCGGAAGTAGCTGGATTCCAGAAAATGCACCCGGGTGGTGAAGCCGGCCTTGCCGATCACGGCGAGCCCGCCCCGCTTGGTGCCCAAGTGCGAAAGGTAGTCCGTGCCGTAAAAAAGATCGTTCAGGCAGTCGTTCTGCCTAATAACGCCGAAAATGCCGCCCATGTCTCCTCCAGTCTCGAGCCTATCCAAAAAAAGGACTTTCATTAACCACCATCGGGCCGCCCTTGTCCATATGTTTTTACGGGCCGGCCTTTTGTCCTTGATCTTTCAGGGCGGTCATGCTTCTTTCATGGATATGCGCGGACAGAGGCTAACTTCATGCCAAACAGGAGAAAGATCATGAAATATGGCTTTATCGGGCTGGGGAATATGGCTTCGGCCATTATCCGGGGGCTGGTGAAAAACGGCGTTCCCGGCGCCGACATTTACGGCAGCGGCGCCCGCCCGGCCACCGGCCAGGCCCTGGCCGGGAGCGTGGGCCTGAATGCCTGCGCCGGGAACGCCGCGGTCGTCGCAAGCGCCGACGTGATCGTCCTGGCCGTGAAGCCCCAGGTGCTGCCGGGCGTGCTGGAGGAAATCAAGGCCCTGCCCCTGGACGGCAAGCTCTTTATTTCCATCGCCGCCGGGCTCACGCTGGCTTGGTTGCGCGGCAGCCTTGGCCCGGTGCCCCTTGTACGGGTTATGCCCAACATCAATTCCAAGATTGGCGCGGCCACCAGCCTGCTGTGCGCCGGGCCGGACGCCAACGAGGAGCAGGTGCGGATCGCGCGCGAAATTTTCAGCACCGTCGGCACGGTCAGCGATATCCCCGAACACTTGTTCGCGGCCGCCACGGCCATTTCCGGCGCCTCGCCGGCCTTCACCTACATGTACATAGACGCCATGGCCCGAGCCGCGCTGCGTTTTGGCCTGCCCAGGAAGCTGGCCTTGAAAATCGCGGCCAGCTCCGTTGCGGGAAGCGCCAGGATGATTCTGGAATCGGACGAACACCCGATGAGCCTGGCCGATCAGGTCTGCTCGCCGGCCGGGACTACTATCGCGGGCGTTGTTTCGTTGCAGCGGAACGCCTTTGAGAGCGCGGTGCATCAGGCGGTCGAGGCGGTTATTTTGCGGGATCGCGAAATCGCCAGATAGTTTTTTGCCGGCGGTCCTGCCTTTCCTAAGGAAACGCAGATAAGCGGCGTTTCCTTAAAGGCACCGAATCTTCTCAATAAGCGCGGTAGTCGAGTACCCGGCCAAAAGCGGCAGGGACAGCACTTTCCCCCCGTCGGCCTCGACAAGATCGCGGCCGGCAATCCGGTCCGGGGACCAATCCCCGCCTTTTACCAGCACCTGCGGCCGCAGCGCCGCAATCAATTCGCGCGGGGTATCTTCCTCGAAACCGACGATGAAATCGACCGCCGCCAAATGCGCCAGCACAAAGGCCCGCTCCGCGAACGGCACCACCGGCCGGGCCGGCCGCTTGCCCTGGCGACTGACGGAAGCGTCGCTGTTCAGGCCGAGAATCAGCTTGTCGCCCAGAGCTTTGCAACGGGCCAGAAAATCCACGTGGCCGGGGTGCAGCAGGTCATAGCAGCCGTTGGTGAAGACGAACTTCCGCCCGTCCCGGCGCAGCGGCGCAAGGACGGGCAGAAGGTCTGAGCGGGTGTATAGCTTCGGATTGTTCAGCACTATCTGTAATAGCCGATTTTCATGGCCTGGCGCACCGCCTGCATGGTCAGGACTATTTCCCGGCGCGCCTTTTCGTTGCCGGCCATGATCACGTCGCGCACGCAGTTCGGCTTGGCGTCAATCCTGGCCCGGCGTTCCTGGATCGGCTCAAGGAAGCGCTTCAGGCCGTCAATCATGATCTGCTTGCACTCCACGCAGCCCATGGCGGCGCTGGCGCAGCCCTCGCGGATTTTTTCCCGGGTGGGCGCGTCGGTGAGCAGTTCGTGATACGGATAAAGGTTGCATTCGTCCGGGTTGCCCGGGTCGGTGCGGCGCAGCCGGTTTTTGTCCGTGAGCATGCCGCGCACCTTGGGCGTGAGCGACTTGATGCTGTCGGTCAGGAAAATGCCGTTGTCGTAGCTCTTGGACATCTTGCGCCCGTCCAGGCCGGGACACTTGGGCGAAGGCGTAAGGCGGGCCTGGGGCTCGGGAAAGACGTTGCCGTAAAAGTTGTTGAAACGGCGGGCTATTTCCCGCGACAGCTCCAGGTGCGGCTCCTGGTCGATCCCCACCGGCACCCAGCGGGCGCGCACGATGATAATATCGGCCGCCATCAGCACCGGGTAGCCGAGAAAGCCGTAATTGGTCAGATCCTTGCCCACGATGTTCTGGAGCTGCTCCTTGTAGGTGGGGCAGCGCTCCAGCCAACCCAGGGGCGTGACCATGCCGAGCAGCAAATTGAGCTCGGCCAGCTCCGGCATGTGCGATTGCAGGTAAATGGCGCTGACTTCCGGGTCTATGCCCACGGCCAACCAGTCTTTGACCATGCTCTCGACGTATTCGCCAATGCCGGAGGTGTCCTCATAATTGCTGGTCAGGGCGTGCCAATCCACCACGAAGAAAAAGCTTTCGAGCTCGTGCTGCATTTCGACCCAGTTCTTGAGGGCGCCGAAATAGTGTCCGATGTGGAGAGGCCCGGTGGGACGCATGCCGGAAGCCACGCGCTTGTCCGGATCATGCTGACAATTGAGGAACGTGTTCATAATACCGCCTGTTTTGGAAAGGTTGCAGAAAACGGCGCTCGGAACGCCGGCGAGGAGAATATAAGAAGAAATCAGTATAATGACAAGCCGAAGACCGAGAAGAGCAAATTGGCGCCGTAGAACACCGGCGGCACCAGAACGTGGCGCAGCGCCCCGGCGATGAGCAGCACCAGGATGATCAACAGGCCGAAGCGCCCCAGGCTCATGTAGGCGTTCGCCAGGCGGGCGGGCAGGAGCGAAGCCAGCACCTTGCTGCCGTCCAGCGGCGGGATGGGCAGCAGGTTCAGCACGGCCAGGGTGAGGTTGATGAATACGCCCATGACGCAGGTGTTGATGATGAAGCTGTTGCTCATGTAAACCAGCGGCATGGCGGGCGTGCCCGAAAGCGGCACGGCCAGGCAGGCGATGCCGGCGAAACCGGCGGCCAGAAGGATGTTGGCCCCGGCTCCGGCCAGAGAGACGGCCAAAAGCCCCTGGCGCAGGTTGCGGAAGTTGCGCGGGTTGATCGGCACCGGCTTGGCCCAGCCGAATATGAACGAAGCGCCGGTCAGGCTGCTGGTGATGGCGGTCAGGACGAATACGAAAAGCCCCATGGGGTCAATGTGCGGCAGCGGGTTGATGGTGATGCGGCCGCTGTGGCGGGCGGTGGGGTCGCCAGCTTTTTCGGCCACCCAGCCGTGAGCGACTTCGTGGCAGATCATGCCGAGCATGAACGGGATGAACCCGATGCTGATATAATAAAAGGCCTGGGAGAGACTTTCCATAACGCGTTATTTTACATAAACCACCGGCCCGGCGCCAGCGCCGGGCCGTATTGGCTGTGCGGGCGGCTACTGGCCGGCGCCGGTTTTATTTTTCAATATATTGCGGATCTTCTCCCTGAGTTCGGTCAAATCCACGGATTTAACGACATAACCGTCCGCCGCGATGGATTTGAGGTCGTACTGGAAACTGTCGTAGGCGGTACTCAGGATTACCGGCAGGTTCGGATAGGGACCGCGCAGAGTTTGCAGCAGATCCAGGCCGGAAATGTTCGGTTCGATTTTAATATCCAGGACAATCAGATCCGGCGCTTCGCGGGCGATGAGGTCGACAATCGGTTCCTGTCCGTCGGACATGGCCACCAGGTAACCTTCGTGGGTCAGCTCTTCCTGATAAAGCATGCGGATATGAAGTTCATCATCAATGACGAGAAGTTTTTGGGCCATGGCTGCCTCCTGCTCTCCGGTTCGGGGCTATTTATCAAAAATATATAGTGCCTGCGCAGTCTTAGCAAGGCTTTCCAGGCAAAATTACACGCCCCCGGCCAAAAAAACGGCGCTAAAGCAAACCCTAAACGGAAACAGTTATTTATTCAACCGTAAACTCGGCCACCCGCACCCGCTCTTTGGCGTTTTCCAGCCGCAGGGTGCTGCGCTCCTCTTGCTGCTCCGACGTGCCGAACTTGCTCTGCACGGTCAGCATCATGGTCACTTCGCCGGCGATGGTCTGGCTGGAGCTGCCGTAATAATTGACCTCCACCCGGTATTTGCCGGGCGCGGCCTTTTTCAGCATGAATTCTTCCGGCCCGTAACCCTGGGTGCAGTCCAGGCTCATCCGCCCGCCCAGGCGGGTAAGCCGGTTGCTGTAGCCGGCGGCTTCGCCGTCAGGTGAAATAATCCACAGGTCCATGTCGGTATTGTCCATGTCCCAGGCCAGAACCACCCGGATGTCAGAAGCCAGGTTCCTGACCAGGCGAGCATCGATGGCCCCGCTGTTCACCTGGTTGCCGGAGCGGGCAATCAGCGCATTCATCTCGGTCAGGGCGATGGTGTTGACCTCGCCGAAACGGTCGGACCAGGCCCGGCGGGCGGTTTCGTAGAGCAGGTCCACGGCGGCCTGGGTGTTGCCCAGGCCGGCCTGAACCTGCGCGATGTCCCGTAGCGACTGCGGCTCATACGGGGCCAGATCTCGCACCTGCTCCAACACCGGCAGGGCCAGGGCCATTTCGCCCGCCTGCATCAGCCGGTAGGCCAGCATACGCAACACTTGCCGGTTTTCCAACCGCATTTCGGCCAGGTTGGAAAGCACGCGCAGCCCCAGTTCCTTCAGGCCGCGCTCGAAAAAGCGGTCGGCCACGTCCATGAAAAAAACGCTGCTGTTGCGGTAAGCCGGGCGCTCGTCCAGGTACACGGCGTAGAGTTCGTCGTCCCTGGCCGCTTTCAGACGGGCGATGTAAGACGCATCCGACACCCAGGGCCGCAGTTCGATGCCCACGGCCGCGCCCGGCCCGGCCCGGTCGCCGGGAGCCGGCGCGGGCCGGGCTTCTTCAAGTTCCGCCCGGGAAACGGCGCCGGAGCCGATCACCGCCTGTTCCGGCGACAAGGACGCCCAGTCCCGGGGCGAGGCTGCGGCATTCCCGGCCGCAGTGCTCAGGTCGAACGCCGAAGTCGGGCTTCCCTCCTTTTTGGACTCCTGCCCTTTCTTGGGGAACGAAGTCTCCCACCACCGCACTTTTTCCAGCCACAGGGCGGCCAGCCGGTCGTCGCTCAGGCGCTGCCCGCCGCCGGCGGGCTCGCGCTGGCGGCGCAGGGCTTCCACCCGCTCCCGGAGCGCGGCCGGCGGCGCCACGCCGTAACGCGCGTAATCCTCCGCCGTTTCCAGGACAATCAGCGAAGTTTCGCGGCTGACAATGCCGAATTCCTCGCCCAGCCGGGCAATGGCCAGCTTGTTGGCACGCCGGTCCGCCTCCAGGGCGGCGATTTTGTAGCGCCCCCACAGGCGGGCCTCCAGGGGAGCCTGCTGGGGGGAGCCGTCGCCGCCGGCCTCGTCCGCCTGCTCCCAGGCCGGCAGAGGCAGAGGCCGCTCGCTGACGGAGCCGTCCGGCCAGCGCAGGCGCAACGCCAGGGATCTGGCCGCGCCGCGCTTCACCCAGCCGGCCAGGCGGCAAAAGCCCGCCTGCCCGTTCTGCTCACTTGAGGGCGTCAGGTAAGCGCAAGCCGGGTCCAAGGCCGTCTCGCCCGCGCCGGCAAGCGAAGCGTCGAGCACACTCACCTGCGCCCCTTCCAGCAAGAGCTTTTGCGCGGCCAGTTCCACCGGCTCGTGCGCCAGATCAATTACCGCGCCGCGCTCGGCCAGGCCGCGCAGGACGGCGTAATCGGCCGTGGCTGAGGAATTGACGGCGAACAGGCGCCGGGGTTGGTCCAGCTTGGGGAAACTCGCGCCGCCGTAATTGGACACCCCGTCGGAAAACAGCAGGAACTCGGAACAATCGGCCGCGGGCCGCCAATCCGCCAAGTTGGTGGCGCCGTCGTAAACCAGCCCGTGCAGGGCTTCTTTAAGCCCGCTCCAGTTTCCGTCACGCACGGTGAAGCTGCGGGCCGGTTCGGCCTGGTCGCGCAGGATCACCAGGCGCGCCTCGCCGGAACCGAAGGCCTGAAAATATCGGTCGAGCAGGGCGTACTCCCCGGCCAGGTCGCGCCCGAGGCTGGAGCCGGAAGCGTCCCAGAGCA
The DNA here is from genome assembly GCA_031264465.1 of Deltaproteobacteria bacterium. Classification (GTDB taxonomy): domain Bacteria; phylum Desulfobacterota; class Desulfovibrionia; order Desulfovibrionales; family Desulfovibrionaceae; genus WRHT01. Next base: position 33,924 of record JAISDX010000157.1, read on the forward strand.
GGGTCACCTTGTCCGGCAAAACGCGTTTTACCGCTGGCACGGCCAGATAGGCCGCGCTGCTGAAGTAAAGCTTGTCCCGCCACCGGACGGCTGTGAGGGAGCCAACCGGCGAATCCGGAAAAGCCGGCGCCGGCAGCGAAATATCCAGCCAGCCTTGCGGCGTGATCTCCTTCTTTTCCACCTTGCCGCGCCAGAGCGTACCGGCACGTTGCAGGGTCAGTCCC
>JAISDX010000057.1 GCA_031264465.1 Deltaproteobacteria bacterium
CGGCCCGCCGCGCGGGGTGCGCTTGGCGGCGGGGGCCCCCCCCCCCCCGCTTCCCTCACCCGGATACTTCCCTCCTGATCCCCGTCCGGGTTGATTCAAGGGAGGGATTTTGTTTGGGCAACAATTTAGCACTCCTCACGCGGAGACCGACATGCTCGAATTTATGGAGGACCAGGCTTACCTGGCCTCTGTTTTGTCCCGGCCCCGGCCCGGCGAAGGCAACGTTCTGGCTTTTTACGACCATCGCCAGGGCGCGCTCCTGAAAAATCCCCGGCTCATGCGGGCGCCGCTGGACGACCACCTGCTGCACCGCGGCGACGGGGTGTTCGAGGTGATCAAGTTCATAGACCGCCGCCTCTACCAGTTGGAAGAACACCTGGACCGCCTGCAAAACTCCGCCGGGGCCATCGGCCTGGAGTTGCCCGGCAAAGCGCCCGGCGCGACGGAAGGCATGAGCCGGGCCGAGCTGCGCTCCCTGATGCTGGCGGTGACGGCCGCCGCCTGCGCTGCTTCCGGGCAGAGGCAAGGGGTGCTGCGGCTCTTTTTGGGGCGCGGCGAGGGCGGCTTTGGCGTGGACCCGGCCGAAAGCCCGGATTCCAGCCTTTACCTGGTGGTCAGCCGTTTCGGCTACAAGCCGGAAAGCTGGTACACGGCCGGGCTCAAGGCCTGCCGCAGTTCCTTTCCGGCCCGTTCCGACTATTTTTCCCAGGTGAAGAGCATGAATTACCTCATGGCCGTGCTCATGACCAAGGAAGCCGCCGGCCGCAAGTGCGACGTGGCGCTGTGTTTCGACGAACAGGGGCACCTGGCCGAGAGCGCCGTGGCCAACATCTGCCTGGTGGACGAGGAAGGAAGGCTCCTGGCGCCGGAGTTCACCCACGCCCTGCCCGGCACCACCATCCGCCGGGCCATGAAGCTCCTGGAAGGGCAGGTGGAATGCCGGCTGCGCCCGCTTACGGAACAGGATATCTTCGCGGCCCGCGAGCTCCTGCTCCTGGGCACCAGCCCGGACTGCGCGGCCATCGTGGCATATGAAGGGCGCAAGATCGGAGACGGGAAACCCGGCCGGGTGCAGGGGCTGCTGCGGCGCTTGATCCGGCGCGATATCGCCGAGAACGGGGTACAGTTCTGAAGAAAGGCAACGGTATATGAATATGGAACAAGAGGTATTGACATATAACCGGAGCTGGACAATTTCCCCAAAAACTTGCCTTGGCAACGGTTTTGTGCCAAAAAGAGCGGGCGGCGCGCCACGGCGCCGGATGGATTTTTTTAAGGAGATTGTAGATGCAAGAGGTTACTCATAAAGGTAAAACTTTTGAGGTTGACGATGAAGGGTTTCTGGCCAATTTCGAGGATTGGGGCCAGGAATGGATTGATCTGGTCAAAAAGGAAGAGGAGATTTCCGAACTGACGGAAGGGCATGACAAGATTATCGCTTTTATCCAGGACTATTACAAAAAGAACGGCATCGCTCCCATGGTGCGCGTGCTTTCCAAAAATACCGGTTACAAGCTGAAGGAGATGTACGAACTGTTCCCTACCGGCCCCTGCAAGGGCGCCTGCCGCATGGCCGGGCTGCCCAAGGCCACCGGCTGCGTGTAAACGGCCGGACCGGCCCTGGAGCAAACACCAAAGCCGGGCAGGGGGTATCCCTCTGCCCGGCTTTGGTGTTTTTCAAGTTAAGGAAACGCTGCTTAATGAGGATTTTTGTTTCATGGCAAGCCCTGCTCTGACAACCGAGTTCCGGGTGGAGTGAGTTGTATCAAGACATACATGAGCTTCGCACGGGAGGAGCCTGACGCGGCCAGGGAGCAAAAAGACCATTAAGCTGCGTTTCCTTATGAACAGTGCCTGTCCTGGTAGTCTTCAACTTCCTTGTGCCAGGCCAGGGTTTCATAGCCCTGCGGGTCGGTGCTCTCGCCGAAGAGCAGGTCCACCAGGTAGCGCGGCTTGCGGCCGCCAATGTGCATGGACTTGATGCAGGACACGCAGTAAACCGCCACCTCCTCGCAGGGCATGGACCGGGCTCGGGCCAGCATGGCCTTGCGGATGGTTTCCAGCTCCTCCGGGCCGTATGCCGGCTGGCGCGGCTTGTAGCAACTGTCGCCGCAGCAGATCGATTTGGGGCCGCGCGCCTCCGCTTCCACCACCTTTATGCGCATGCGGTCCATAAGCTTGCGCACGGCCGCATGCACTTTGGGGTTGCCGCGCACCGGGCAGGCGTCGTGTATGGATACGGTCAGGCCCTGGTAATCCGGAAAGGGGAAGCCGGGGTCGTTGGCCAGGATTTCCCAGAGCGAAGTGGTGCTCACGCCGGGATAGAGGTTGCCGAAGCGCCGGTCGCAGCCGGGGCAGGTGTTGATGACGCGGGAACCTTGCGGTAACTTGGGATCATAGTTGCAGCAGATGCCGTGCGGCGCGGTGGGCTGGTAGTGCTTGTTCAGGTGCCGCAGGACTTTTTCCCCCAGGTGGGGCTTGTACAGCACCAGGGCGCAGCCGGGATTATAATACAGCTTCTCCATTGCAGTTCTACTCGTTGTCTGATGTTGTTAAAACGCGCTATTCAGGTCCACGCCTTCAAGGCGCAGCAGGGCGGTTTTCTTGTCCAGCCCGCCGGCGTAGCCGGTCAGGTTTTTGTTGGCACCGATCACCCGGTGGCAGGGGATGACCAGGGAAATGGGGTTACGCCCCACCGCGCCGCCCACGGCCCGGGCCGACACGGCCTTGAGTCCCCTGGCCCTGGCCATTTGCGCGGCGATGTTCCCGTATGTGCTCACCTGCCCGAGCGGGATATCCAGCAGAATTTTCCAGACTTCCCGCTGAAAGTCGGTGCCGCGCGGCTCCAGCGGCAGGGCCGGCAGTTGCTTTTTCCCGGCAAAGTAGGCGTCCAGCCAGGCGCACAGCTTGACGAACACCGGGTGGTCCGGCTTGCCGGTCCAGGTTGCCGTCTTGGCCGGGTAATACTTTTGCCCGACAAACCAGAGTCCGATAAGCTTGCTCTCGGCCGCGGCGGCGGTGATGTCGCCCAGCGGCGAGGGCAGGGTGCTGGTGTAAATCATGGTTTCACCTCCTGCTTGTGGTTAGAAGTGGCTGTTTCGGATTGTTGGCTCAACGTCTTCTCCGAGGTGAAAAAATGCCACAAATTCATGGAAGCGTAGGCGCGCCAGGGCCGCCAGGCCTGCGCCCGCTCCCGGAAAGCCTCGCCGGCCAGCTCGCTTTGCAGCCGGCGGACCGCTTCCGTCGGCGGACGCGGGAAAGCGTCTACCGAATTCGTGGGCGAATTCATGGGCGAGTTGGCGGGCGGGTTGCCAGCCGGGTTTTCCGCCAGGTTTTCCGCCAGACATGCGGGAAGCAGACCGGGAAAAGCGTCGGTCCAGCCTAGGGCGCGCATGACCAGGAATTGGGCCGACCAGGGGCTGAGCCCGAAAACTTGCTGGTCGAGCAGTTTTTCCAGGGCTGCCGCCGGGTCCGCCCCCGGCGTGAGGTCGATGTTGCCGTCCCGCAGGGCCTTGGCCAGTCCGATTACGTTTGCCGTCAGTTCGTCTGTCGCCTCCAGATCGCGCAAGGCCCGCGCTTCCGGAAAGACCCGGCGCAGGGCCGGCCAGGGCGTTTCCACCGGGATGCCGAATTGCCCGGCCAGCCGGCCCATGAGCCGCGCCTGGCCGTTCCCGCCGTTCCAGCGGTTCAACAGTGCGGCCACGGCGGTTTCAAAAACGGCAAAGCTGCCGGGGAGCCTGGTGCCCGGCGCGTTCAAGCCGGGCATCAGGCGGTCCATGTCCCGCAACTGCTCGTAAATGTCGGCCGGGCTTGAATTCAGGTCAAACAGAGCCCGCACCCTGGCCAGGAGCTTGGGGAGCGCCGGCAGGAGCGAAGGGGGGAGCGTTAAGGCCAGGGCGTGTTTTTCCGGCCGGTTTTCCACCTTGATCCAGCCCCGCCGGAGTTTGCCGCCGCCTTCCAGGGCCACGGCGCGCAAGTAGACTCCGCCGGCCACCGCTTCCACCCCGGGCACGGCCTGCGCGTCCAAAAAGCGCAGCAAGCGCTCCCAGGCGTAGGGGGGGCGGTAGCCCAGGTTCAGAATGAGCGCGCTGCCCGGCTCATTGCCCGGGCCATTACCCGCCGCCCGGCCGGAGGAAGGCGCGTCTTCCTTCAGCTTGCGCAAGCCGCTCGGGCTGAGGCGGTATTGCTGCCTGAACGAATCGTTAAAGCGCCGGATGCTGCCAAAGCCGGTGGCCATGGCCACCTCGGTGACCGGCAAAGTGGTGTCGGTCAGCAGGCTCTTGGCCAGGAGCAGGCGCCTGGTCTGCAGGAATTGCACCGGGGAAACGCCGTATTCGGCGGCAAAGGAGCGGCGCAGGTGGCGGTCGGTAATGCCGAGTTTTTCGGCCAACTCGCTCAGGGAGCGGCCCGACAGCCATTCTTCTTCCAGCAGCAGCCTGGCTTTGCGCGCGGTGCGCGCGAGCGCCTCCATCTGGGAGAGCCCCGGGGCCAGCTCCGGCCGGCAACGCAGGCAGGGGCGGTAGCCTGCCGCTTCGGCGGCGGCGGCGCTGGCGTAGAAGGCGCAGTTTTCTTCTTTGGGGAGGCGCACCCGGCAAACCGGGCGGCAGTATATGCCGGTGCTGGAAACGCCGACGAAAAAACGCCCGTCAAAGCGGCTGTCGCGCGCCCGCAAAGCCGCGTAGCAGGAAGGCCCGTCCAGTCCGCCGTGGTCTGCGCCGTTCTTGGCCATGCTCGTTCTCCTTGAGCTTCTTGTAGCAGACTCCGGGGAAAATACCGGCCGTTTTCGGACATGATCAATTTTTTTGTAACAGCCGCAAAAAACCCCCCGGGTTTTAGCCCGGGAGGCCACACTTAAGGAAACGGTCAGGCGCTTATTTCGGCACCACGGCGATACAGCGAATGGGGAAGCCGGCCGCGCCCCTGATTTTGGGCACGCCGCAGAAGATCAGGCCGCCTACGGCCGGGCACTGGTCCAGGTTGATCATCACTTCCACCTGGTAGCGGTCAATCTGCAGGAGCCATAGTTCGCCGGCGAAGCCGGCTTTGGTCTTGGCGAGGCCGGAGTCGGTATCCAGGGTTTCGTGCCCCACGGCTTTGACCTTGCGGCCTTCGTAGAGCAGTTTCAGGGCGTCCAGGGTCCAGCCCGGGGTGTGGTACTGGCCGTCGGCGTCGGGGTTGTTGATGTCCAGGCCTTGTTGCGCGCGCTTGTGCCAGTCGCTGCGGAAAGCCACGAACGAATCGGCCGGTATTTTGCCGTATTCTTTTTCCCAGGCTTCAATATCGGCCACGGTCATTTCAAAGTCGGGGTTGGCGGCCACTTCTTTGGATTTGTCAATAACGCACAGCGGCAGGATGAATTCGTCGGGCGGCAGTTGTTCCAGGGTTCTGGCTTTGGCCACAAAGTGGGCGGGCGCGTCAATATGCGTGCCGTATTGTCCGACCACGGAATGCAGGTGCACCAGGAAGCCGTGTTCCTCAACCGTATACATGGTTTTGAGTTCCAGGGGCGGGAAGCTGCCGAAGCGCTGGGTCTTGTCGTCGATGATCATGCTCAGGTCAACAACTTTGCAGCCTTCCTGCCATTTTTTGAAGTCATCCCAAAGGTTCAATTTGGCCATTGCTAACTCCTCTAGCTTTAAAGGTCAGGCCGGTCCCTCGTGGCCGAGGGACGCGGCCGCCGGAAAGTGAAATTGCCGTGCTGAATGCTTCAGTTGCAGGTTGCGGCTAAGGGAATTTCTTGGCGATGGCGCCGCCGGACAGGCCCATGAGCAGGCCCAGCGCCACGCCGACAAGCAACGTGATGCTTACGCCGAGCCATTCGCCCATGCCTTGCGAGAAAATGGCCGCAAAGCCGCCGAAGACGGCCGTAGCGCCCGAAAACAGCCCGTTCATGACTTTGTCGTCAAGAATGACCATGTGCACAAGACAGACGATGGTCACGATAATGCTGAGGAAGACCAGCATGTTGAGGCCGGCGTCCGCAATAATGCCCAACCCCAGGGCGGCGAAGGTCAAAAGGCCCCACAACACGCCGGCGATGGAGCCGACCGCGTGGCGGCCGAATTGGGGCAGGCTGGCCCCGGCGCAGAAATAAATTGGTAGGGAGATGAACGCGATCCACATGTATTTTTGCAGATAGGGGGTATGCACGGCAATCAGGCAGTAAATGCCGACCAGCACGCCAATGTCGATACTCCAGTAGGTCAGGGCTTTCTTGCTCACAACAACGCCTCCATTGTTATTGTTGATGAATCGGGGCCAATATATGCAAACATACGCTCTGCAAGCCGCTGTGAATGCCCGGAATAAAGCCTTGGCGCCGGAAAACCCGGATCTAAAAGGGTTGAGGCCAGTTGTGCCATTCTCTGACCGTAAAAAAATCTATTAAATATCCCGCCGGAACGCAAGGGTTTTTCGGAGCTTTCCGGCTTTTTTCAGAGGCAGGCGGTTCAGCCGCTTCAGCCCCGATAGGCGGCATCGTCTATAATCCAGCAAAGTTGCCCTTTGTTCGGGCGGGCCATCTGGGCCGGCAGGGTGGGCTCGGACATCAGGTTCAGCGAAATGCTCAGGATCGGGTGTTTTTCCTTGCCCGAGGCCATAAAAACAAGGCTGCGCGAGTTGTTCAGCACCGGCAGGGTCATGGTAACGCGCGAGCTTTTCAGGTTGTGCAGGTATTGGTCCACCGCCAGGCGCTTTTTCTCGGTGGCGGCGGTGTAGCCGGGGAAGATGGAGCCGATGTGTCCGTCGTCGCCCACGCCCAGCAGGATGCAGTCAAAACGCGGGAACTCGCCCTCGGCCAGTTCGAAATGCTCTTTCAAAAAGCGCTCGTACTGGTCGGCCGCCCGCACCGGGTCGTCTTCGCCCTTGATGCGGTAATAGTGGGTGAGGGGGATATGGCCGAGCAGTTCGGCCCGGGCCATGCCGTAGTTGCTTTCCGGGCTGTCCGTGGGCACGCAGTGTTCGTCCACCCAGTAGAGGGACGTCTTTTCCCAGGCGATGCGCTTCACCCATTCCGGGGTGGAAAGCAGGCGAAAAAGCTCGATGGGCGTTTTGCCGCCGGAAATGGCCAGGGTGAACCGGCCGCGTTTTTCCAGGGCTTCCCGGCAGCGGGCTTCGATATGCTCGGCCGCTTTTAAAGCCATGGCCCTGGGGTTTTCGGTAACCAGCAGGGAAAGGTGGGTTGACCTGATCATAAATCGCACCTCTTGAAGTTAAAACTGTCTGCAAAGATACTAGAATGAGCCGCCGCTTTTGGCAAGCGGCGGAAAGCTCGTCCCGGATTATTCCCGCTTGTCGGCGCGGCGGGCTTTGGGCTATTATTTCACATGCGCGAAAAATGGTACGTTATTCCCTTGTCCGGCCTGGCCGCCGTTGTGCTTTGGTCCGCCCTGGGCTCCACCGGCTGGCTGGTCTGGTGGATGGAGGCGCTGCCCGCCCTCCTGGCCGTGGCCCTCCTGGCGGCCACCTACAGGAAATTCCGTTTCACCCCGCTCGTTTACGGGCTGGTCTGGCTGCATTGCGTCATTTTGCTGGTGGGCGCGCACTACACCTACGAGTGCGTCCCCCTGTTCGACTGGATTCGCGAGGCTTTCGGCCAGGCCAGGAACAACTACGACAAACTCGGGCACTTCGCCCAGGGCTTTGTGCCGGCCCTGGCGGCGCGCGAGCTTTTGCTCCGCACCTCCGGTCTGGCCAGGGGCAAGTGGATGTTCGCGCTGGTGGCGCTCGGCATTTTGGGCGTCAGCGCCATTTATGAACTCATCGAATGGTGGGCCGCCGTCGCGTTGGGCGAGACGGCCGACAGCTTTCTGGGCACGCAGGGCGATATCTGGGACGCGCAAAAAGACATGCTCTGCGCCCTGGCTGGCGCAATTTGCGCTCTGGTGACTCTATCGCGCTTGCAGGACCGGCAGTTGAGGAAAATGGGCATTGCGAACTGACCGGCCCCGCGTGAAAATTTTCTCCATCAGGTTCTTGCCTTTTGCTTTTCAAGCGGATAGTTAGAACGCCTGTGTGAGGTGTTGTCGTGCGAGTTTTCCGGCATTGCTGATCCAACTCCTTCGTTCAGGCAGCGGCATGAAAATTCGGGCGCAAAAATTTTTTCGTTTCTGGAAAAAAATTGAGAATTGGGCTGAGTCTCGCCGTCCCGGCCTGATTTTTGCTACACACACCACACACACATAACACCGCCATATACCGCGCTCTCCGTCAGGGGCGGCGCGGTTTTGCCAGTTCTTTCCGGCCCTGTTTCCTGCGGGAGGCAGGGCCGTTTTATCGTCTGCGCCGTGAACCGAAAAGGCCGTCCTGGCTTCCGGTCACGGCCTTTTTCTTTAACAGTTGCCCCATTTATCGGAGAAACAATGGAAGCTTCACGTAAACACCCCGGAAAAGGCCCGGGACTCGGCCTGTGGAAATTGTGGAAACCTGTGGCGCGTTGTGCCGCCTATGTTCTGATTTTGACCCTGGCGCTGTGCTCGGCGGCCCCCGCTGCCTCCGC
>JAISDX010000127.1 GCA_031264465.1 Deltaproteobacteria bacterium
CCCAACGCCCTGGCGCCGGGGCTCAAGGCCGGGGTGCGCACTCTGGTTTACGCCCAGAATTGGATTTTTTTCCTGAACAATCTGCCGGAAGGCGTGGCCTGGCGGCAGCTCCCCCTAGAATATCTGGCCGTTTCCCGTCCCGTGGCCTGGTTTATGCGCGAGGTGCTCGGCCTGGGCGTGCGCGGCATTTTGCCGGCGGCGGTGCCGCCGTTATTTTTCGGCAAGCCGGATAAGAGCGTAACGGCAGCCGAAAGCGTGCGCGTGGCCTGGATGCCGCGCAAGAACAGGGCCTTGGGGCGGCAGGTTCTGCAAATCGCCTCTGAGCGGCTGGCCCTGGAAACCGGGAAGCCGGGTTTTGAAATTGTGGAAATAGATAACCTGAGCCGACAAGAGGTGGCGGACCGTCTGTCCGGCGCGCATATTTTTCTGTCCTCGGGCTTTCCGGAAGGTTTTGCGCTGCCGCCGCTGGAGGCCATGGCCGCCGGCTGCGTGCCGGTCGGCTTTAGCGGCCTGGGCGGCTTTGAATATATGCGCAACCCGGCAGATTCGGATCTGCCCGGTCTGTGCCGGCCGCCGTTCGCATTGCCGCCGCTGCCCTGGCAGGCCAACGGCCTGTTCGTTTCCGACGGTGACGTGTTGAGCGCCGGCCTGGCTTTGGCCAGGGCCGTATGCCTGGCGGCGGCCCGGCACCCGCTCTGGGACGGGTTGCGCGCCGGAGCGCGTAAAACCGCCGAGGCCTACAGTCTGGACGAGCGGGAACGGCAGGCCGCCAGAATTTGGGACGAGTTGGAGAACCAGGAACACAGCCCCTGGCGCATGTCAAGCGTGAAACACGTCAAATAAAATTCAGGCCGGCTTCCTGATTTGCCATTCCGGCGGGCGTCCGGCGGGATCTGCCGGGGCGGCGGCATGCGGCTGAATGGCGGTTGCGGCGCCGTGGCTCCGGCGTCCCAGGAGTTTTTCCAGCCCGGCCGTCATGGGACGTGAGGAAAAAGCCTTGAAACCGCGCTCCGACTGCCGGTCCAGTTCGGTCTGGTTGCCCAGCAGCCGGGCGGCGGCGGCCGGAAGGTCATCGTACTCCACAAAACAGCAGGCTTCGGCCAAATAGTCCGGTATCTCGGTGTCCGCGCGCCTTTCCGAGAGCACCGGTTTTTTATTGGCCCAAACGTAGCCCAGGCGCACCACTTCCAGCCGGGCGGGCAGGTAATTGTGCAGGTTCAGGACCAGGCGGGAGGAGAGGAGCAGCTTGTCGCGCAAGTCGCCAAAGGCGTCCTGGCTGGCCAGAAGCGGCAGCCTTTCGGCTACCAGCTTGCGGAGCATGGCGTCGCGCCGTTCGGTAATCAGGCCGTAAAACAGCAAGCCGGCGGGCGCGCTAGACTGGCCCGGCCCTGAAAAATGGGAAAAGTGGGGAAGGCGGGTCATTTCCGGCACATAGCCCAAGGGAACATGCGCGGCCGTGATGCCTTGTTCGGCCAGGCCGGCGACGTTGCGGGCGCTGTAGTCCCAGACCGTGTAGTCGCGCAGGTGGGCGAGATAGTTGGGGTTACACCACTTGCTGTCCGGCGTGAGCTGTTCCAGGTTGAAAATGACGCTGCCCGGCGGCAGTTCGCGCCCCACGCGCCTGGGCGCGATGCAGGAACCGAAAACAATGTTGCGGCTTTTGGGGTTTACGCGGTTGAAGAGGATTTCAGCCTGATAGCCCAGGTGTTGCAGGGCATAGTAAAGGGGCAGGATGACGTCGTCGAAGCCGTGCGAAGGCTGCGCGTCTTCCGGGTTTATTTTTACCAGGGAAAAATGCATGCCTTCACCCGTCACCGCCGGCGGTTTATTTGAAAAGGTCGGATTTCACCAGTTCATACATGTCTTTTTTCTGCTCCCACCCCTTGGGATTGTTGTACGGGGCCTGGTCAAGCCGGCGCAGGTTGTGGTCCATGAGCTCGTCGTGCCCGAGGTCGGATTTTTCCAACTCGCAAACATATTGCAGGACCAGGAAGTGCCGGTTGTTGAAAATATACTCGTAGACCGAAGGCGGCAGGTCGGGGGGGATGCTCCAGCGCTTGTACTCGCCGGGAATCATGAACGAGGCGGTGGCCCGCTTTACCGAGAGTGAACACTCCGCGAACATGCCGGCCTGGCTTTCAGCGGTGAAAAAGCGCAGATGCGTGTAGTCGAGAATGCCGTTGCAGTCGTAGTCGAAGCTGCCGTTCAGCAGGTTGGTGAGCACATAGCCGTTGGCCACGTTGGGGAGCGAAGCCAGGAACGTGCCGCCGGGAGCCAGGAATTCGACGAATTTGCGTAAAATTCTGTACGGGCGGCGCAAATGCTCCAGTACGTCGCCCAGGAAGATATGGTCGAAAAAGCGGTAAAAACGATTGAAATCGGCCAGTTGCACATGTTCCAGATCCGCCGGGATCAGTTCTTCGTAAATGCCGAGCAGCCCGGCCTGGGCCAGGCTTTTTGTGTCGTAATCCACTCCCCACATGGAGGAATTCAAGCGGTCTTTGAAGAATACGCCCAGGTCGCCCCAAGCGCAGCCCACGTCCAGCACCTTGGCGTCCCGCCGCATGAAGCCGGCCGCCAGCACATGCGTGCAGTTATGGTTGTTGTAATCAAGGTTGGTGTGGTAAACGTCGCCGCCCGCGGCCAAAAGGCGCAGTTCCGGCAGGACGTTTTCCGGGAACATGCCGCCGTTTTTCCGTGGAGCTTCGGCTTCAGGCGTATCGCCTCCTGCCGCAGGGCTGCCGATCAGGGCGGGCAGGTCCGGCCGGGCGGCGCAGAGCATGGTTTTATTGTCGAAGATCTTGCGCAGGGCGTATTTTTCCACATAGCGGGTGGCGTCCTGGCGCAGGGCTTTTTCGTTGTCCGTTCCGGGGCTGAAGAGCCTGTCGTGCAACGTAGCGGGACTGCTGGCGCGGGAATGGACGCGGCTGTCTATGGCCAGCATGCGCGAAATCAACTGCTGTTCCAGCCTGGCCGTCAGGCAGAGGTCTTCGACGTAAAAATCGACGCTGAAGGCCGGGTCGAAGCGCAGCTTGTACTGGCGGGCCAAGTCGCTGTGCAGGATCAGGCACTGGCGGCCAAGCACGTCAACTTTCGTATTGTCGCTGAAGTCGGCTCCCAGGGTATAATACAGGGTCAGCTGACTGGTGCCGACGGCATTGGTGGCCGGTTTGAGGGCGCCCAGGTATTCGCAGAAATACTGCCAGCGCATGTTTTTGACCAGCCGGGCGCCGAAAACCCCATACAGGGCTTCCTTGCTGAAGCAGGAGTTCAAGATGCGGGGCAGTGGGGCTTCGGTGAATTCGAGATTGTCGGAACAGAAAATCAGCCAGCCGTCGGCGTCGTCCGGCAGAGACTCCAGAAACGAATTGTAAAGTTCGGTGACGGATTCGTTCTGGATGCGGGCCAGACTGAGCCGGTGCAACTCTTCGTCAACCAATGCCGGGTTGTCCAGAATGCAGCGGCGGTGCAGGGCCGGGTTTTCTATGGCCGTGATCAGATAATGCACTGAAGCCTCCAGCGGCGGTTAATCCTGCCGGCCCTCTGCCGAGGAGGGCGAATATAGTTTCGCCACGCAATCGGCGCACATTTGCACACCGTTGTTCTGCTGTTCGGCCAGGAAAAGGCGCACATAATCCAGGTAGGCTTGCGCGTCGTAGGAGTCGTCTTCTTCCATGTCGTCGGGCAGGATCAACTGCTCAATGGGCAGGGGCACGCTTTTGTCGCGGTTGTAGCGGCCGCAGCAGGTGAGCGTTTTGTCGGGGAAGGAGTATTTTTCCGTTTCCGGGTCGTACTGAGTCAGGATGATATGGTGGTTTTGCCCGCCTTCCACCAGTTCGGACGGGCCAAGATCGATAAAGTAATTTTCTTTCATAAAGTTCTCCGCTTCTGCACAGGGCATAAATTTCTTATTGCTTTTATCAGTAAAAACTCTAAACGCCAAAAAGAAAATTGTGGCAAAACCGGGAGCGCCCGTCAACAGCGTAAATACCGCCCGGGCGGTATGGTTCCGGACTGTTGGCGGAGCCGCTCCGCGCGCTTTTCTTATCCGCTAATCCGCGCTAGAGTTGAGGCAAGGTTGGACCAAGACGGAAAGCGGCCATGAAAATTCAAGGAGAGCGCGAGATGAAAGCCCTGTTGCTGATTGATATTCAGAAAGATTATTTTCCTGACGGAAGAATGGAACTGTACGGCAGCGAAGTTGCCGGCGCCAGGGCCGGGGCGCTGCTGCAAGCCTGCCGGGAAAAGCGCCTGCCCGTTTTTCACGTGCAGCACCTGGCGGCCGGAGCGGGGGCCACTTTCTTTTTGCCCGGCACCGAAGGGGTGGAGTTTTATGAGGCAGTGCTCCCTTTGCCGGGGGAATCCGTCACGCAAAAGCATTATCCCAGTGCTTTTCGCGATACCGACCTGTACGAAAAGCTGAAGAAGCGGGGCGTGAGCGAATTGGTGGTTACCGGCATGATGACGCACATGTGCGTGGATACCACGGTGCGGGCGGCTTTTGACCTGGGCTTCGCCTGTACTCTGGCGCACGACGGCTGCGCTACCAGGACTCTGTCTTTCGGCGGGCGCGACGTGGTGGCGCCGCAGGTGCAGGCCGCCTATCTGGCCGCCCTTGACGGCACGTTCGCCAGAGTTGCCGGCGTGGCCGATATTTGTGCGGAGCTTTAGGGCATTCACACCTGGAATGCTCTGCGAGGATTTGCGCCGCTATTGTTTTTGCGGGCGCAAGCTGTCAACGTTGTTCTTGCCTTCAAAGGCAGAATCATCTATCTAAACATCCTGCCTGTTTTTATGTCCTCGTAGCTCAGTTGGATAGAGCGACAGCCTCCTAAGCTGTAGGCCGCGTGTTCGATTCACGCCGGGGACACCATAAAATTAAAAGGTTACAGAATTAACTGTAACCTTTTTTTGTGCCCGTGCTACCCTGGTGCTACCCTTTGCAAAAAAGAGTCAACTCCCCTTCCCAATGGTTCCCGCCAACCGCCCTGGCCACTCAAACAACCACGGCCGCGTCATCGGCCAAAGAACCAGGACAGGCACGGCGGGAGAGCATTCCTTAGCCACCGGCCGCCGCTCTTGTGTCTCCCGCCGGCCAGACCAGCGGCACAGCGGCCTCAAGCTAGGCCTCGAACTCTTCCCAGGGTGGGATCTCCTTCTGCCCGGCCAGTACTTGATTCAGGTAGTCATTTGACCATTCCCAGGTAGCGTCCCGCGCATCCACTACATATTGCCCTTCGACCTGATAGATTGCGTTATTGCTGGTAGCGTAGGAAGCGGCGGAAAGCACGCTGTCATAGCCGCGCGTTCTGGCGAAATTATCCAAGCGGGCTTGAATTTTGTTCATGAAAACCTGAATTCTCTCCTGGAGAGTCAGCAATATCTCAGGCAGTTGGAAACCGTAAAAGGTAATGGTGCCACGCAAAAAATCCTTGTCTGCCAGCAGGAGGTTTTCCGGGTCGGTTGTATCCATGTACAGTGGTATATATTCCGCCTGTTCCTCCACAAAAGACATGGTCGCCGTGGAAAAAAAGCCAAGCTGAGTTTTCCAAACATAATCAGACATACTAAACCATCCTTAAGAATTATGTGTATTGGCCGCCGGTATCGGTTGTGCCGGCAATAGTACCTGGGAAAAACGTTGCACCGCCGCCGGCTGTGGTGCAAATCGAGTTGCCGGATACAGAATAGCGCTTGCCTGTTACATTACCGCTAATAACTGGATGCGTTGAACCGGACCTGCTGAAAAGGGATAAACCCGAAAGGCCTAAAATGCGCAAACTTGTCCCGTTTATTGTCACATCTCC
>JAISDX010000156.1 GCA_031264465.1 Deltaproteobacteria bacterium
TCGTCCGCCGGGAAGTGCTGGAAAAAATCGGCGAACTTCTGGGCGAACATGTTTAGCAGGGCCTGGTCGCGCAGGCGCAAAATCTTGTGGTGCTCCTCAAAAGTGCGCATGCACCACTCGTAGAGCCGCAGCGGCCGGGGCAGGCTGTCCTGCGCCACCATTACCCCGGCGTTGGAAAATTCGGCGTCCATGTCGTAGCCGTCCACCGGCTGGAAGAAGTTATGCCCCATCCGGTAGGTGACGCCTTCCTTCAGGAAGGAATTGTCCGGCGAGGCCATGGCGAAAGGACCGTAGGCGGCCAGCGGCGCGATGTCGCCCTGGATGGCCAGGTCGGTGTCCAGCCAGACGGCCGTTTTATAGTGGTCCAGCAGGCGGAAGATTTCCAGGCGGTAGAGGTAATGGATGGGGTAATCCGGCGGCAGGGCGGGGCGCAGGTCGATGAGCGGCGCGTAGGGGATGATGCGGCAATCGGGAAACAGCGAGATGAGTTCGGCGTCTTTGCCGTCCAGGTCGTCACTGATGATGATTATGTCGTAATCCAGGCGGGAGATGTGCCGGCGCAGGGAAAGAAGCAACGGCCCCAGCGTGAAGGCATGGCTGGCGGTTACGCCCAGCAGGAAGACAAGAGGTTTTTTCTGTACGGCTCCCGACACGGCTCCTGCACCTTGGGTTTAGAGGATTTGCTGCATGAATTTTTGCAGCCTGGGGTGGCGCGGGTTGTCAAAGAAATGATCCGGGCTGCCAACTTCCAGAATTTCGCCTTTGTCCATAAAGATGATGCGGTCGGCCACTTCGCGCGCAAAGCCCATTTCGTGGGTCACGCAGGCCATTGTCATGCCCTCGCGGGCCAGGTTGACCATAACGTCCAGCACTTCGCCAATCATTTCCGGGTCCAGGGCCGAGGTGGGCTCGTCAAAGAGCATGATCTTCGGGGTCATGGCCAGGGCGCGGGCAATGGCCACGCGCTGCTGCTGGCCGCCGGAGAGCATGTTCGGGTATGAGGCCGCCTTGTCGCTGATATCCACTTTCTTGAGCAGGTCGATGGCCAGGGCTTGGGCCGCGCTCTTGGACATGCCGCGCAGCTTGATGGGGGCCATGGTCAGGTTTTCCAGCACGGTCTTGTGCGGGAACAGGTTGAAGTTCTGAAAGACCATGCCCAGCTCCTGGCGCACCAGGTTGATGTCGGTGGCGGGGGTGCTGATGTCCACCCCGTCCACCAGAATGGCGCCCAAATCGACGCTTTCCAGCCGATTGATCGAACGCAGCAGCGTGGACTTGCCGGAGCCGGAAGGGCCGATAATCACCACTTTCTCGCCGGGGAAAATATCCAGGGAAACGTCGTTCAGGGCGCTGAGCGATCCGAAGAATTTGTAAACGTTGCGGATGCTGATGATGGGCTGGCTGTTAACGGTCATAGTAGTTAAGCCTTATTTCCATTAAGCTTACTGCCTTGGAGAGCAGCAGGGTGATGATCAGGTAAACCAGGGCCACCAGTGCGTAAGTTTCAAAGTAGTTGAAATGCACGCCTGCATATTCGCTGCCGCGCCGCAAAATGTCTGAGACCGCCAGAATGGAGACCAGCGAGGTATCTTTGAGCATGGCGATGAACTCGTTGCCGATGGGTGGCAGAATGGTGCGCCAGGCCTGCGGCATTACCACCATCCACATGGTCTGCTTGTCGCTGAAGCCCAGCGAGCGGGCCGCCTCGGTCTGTCCCTTGGGCACGGCGCTGATGCCGGCGCGGAACACTTCGCCCATGTAAGCGCCATAGCAGAAGCTCATGGCGATTACCGCGGCCGGAATGCCGCCCACGCCCAAAAATTTGCCCATGCCGTAATAGATGAAAAAGAGCTGCACCAGAAGAGGAATGCCGCGAATAATCTCCACATAGGTGGAAGCGAGCAAATTGATGCCCCGGTTTTGGGAAAGGCGGCCCAGCCCGGTAAACATGCCGATGACAATGGAGATGGTGATGGAAAGAATGGTCACCTGAAACGTGACCAGAATGCCGTCGGAAATAAATTGCAGCAAATCCCAGAATGGGTCGGGCAGGAACACGCACAGTCCGATCAGGGCCAGAAGGGCGGCGGTGATAGAAATGGACCAGGCGGTAATGATGCGCTTGTCTTTCGGGTCTGCAATGGCTGCGCCGTCGGAAACTAAAATTCGTACCGGTTCTTCGGCCATAAATTCTTCTTTTAGCGGCGCGACCGGGGGTGGGCTGGCCCGGGCGGGTTTTGCCCGGGCCGGGCTCAACTCTGGTCGCGGTTATTGGTAATGTGGATTTTGCCAGGCTGCGAAAAAGGCATTCCCGTTTGTTCAAGTAACATTTCACAGCCTGTCCGGCGCGGCCGGATGCAATTAGGCGGGAGCATGCTCCCGCCTCCGTTTTGCGTAACCTCTATTGTACACGGCGGCGGAAGCCGCCCTTGTCCGCGGCTTACTTACCGATCCATTTTTTGATCAGTTCGGCTTCAATGCCTTTTTCCTTAACAGCGGCAACGCCCTTGTTGATAAGGTCGAGCGTTTCTTTGTCGCCCTTGCGGACGGCAAAACCGTAGTGTTCTTCTTCGGCGTTGTCGATGACGAAGGCGATTTTCAAGGCGTCCTTGTTGCCGGCGCTCTGCAGGGCGTAGTCGGCGGCCACGGGATCGTCGCAAATCACCGCGTCCAGGCGGCCATTTTTCAAGTCTTCAATGGCATGGCCGATGGCGTCGTAAGACTTGGCCTTGTTGCCGATAATTTCGTGGGCGGCAAAATAGCCGGTGGTGCTGAGCTGGGCTCCAAGGCGTTTGCCCTTGAGGTCGTCGGTGCTGGCGAAGGTGGCATCGTTGGTGGTCACCACGGCCTGCTGCACGATGTAGTAAGGAATGGAAAAGTCCATAACCTGGGCGCGCTCGGGGGTGATGGTGACGGAAGAGGAGATCACGTCGCAACGGCCGGCGGCCAGTTCGGCGAAGATTCCCGTCCAGGCAAAGTTTTTATGCGCAACTTCAATGCCGACTTCTTTGGCGATAGCGTCGATGTAGTCAACGGAATAGCCGACGATTTTTTTGTTGGCGTCAACATATTCCATGGGGGGCCAGGTGGCGTCATGCGCGATGACGAAGGTCTTCTGGGCGGCGATGGCCATGTTGGCGCTCAAAAGAAGCATCAGAGCGGCAAGAAAAATTTTTCTGAACATTTTCTGAACTCCTCAACAAAAATGTTGGTTGAAACGGGAAACATCTACTTATGTATAGTCACTGAATTTTGTCAATCAGGAAAATGCGGTGATAACCAGGGGAATCAGCAGCGGCACGAGCATGGTTAACGCCAAGCCGTTAAACAGGGCAATGATTACAAAACGTTCATTGGTGGATTGAGCGATTATGGGCAGGCAGGTATCCATGCCGGGCGCGGCCGCCGCCGCCACCGGGGCCAGCGGGCCCAAGCCGCGGGCGATGAGCGGCGTAGCCAAAAGACAAAAAAGCTCGCGGAACAGGTTGGCCAAGAGGGCGATGGAGCCGAGAGCCGCCCCGCCCAGTTCGGTAACCACCACACTGGAGAGGCTGTAATAGCCAAGCCCGATGCCGACCGTCAGGCAGTCGCCGAACGGCTGGGCGATGAACAGACTGGCGATAAACGCGCCGAGCGCGGTGCCGGCAATGGTCAGGAGCGGAACCAAAAGCACGCGCAGCCCCAGCTCTTTCACCACCAAAAGCGCGCGAATGTCAAAGCCCACACCCATGCCGACCATGAACAGCATGGCCCAGAGCATATACAGGGTCATGTCGCCTTCGTAGGCGGCGGGGGGCAGAATGCCCAGGCGGCTCAATGCCAGCCCCAGGCTGAAGAAGCCGAGAATGATCACCGAGCCGCAAAGCGCCTTGCAAAGCCCGTTCTTCCTCTGGCTTTCTGTCTGGTCAGATTCGGAAGGGCCCGCTGCCGCCTGGGCAGGGCGGAACTGGTCGCGAAAAAACCGCCCGGCCAGGACGGCGACCATGGCGCTGCCCATGGTGCAGGCAAAACCGATTATGAGCGCCTGCGCTCCGAGTTGCCCGATGGCATCGAAAATGGCGTCGTCGCCCCCAATGCGCGCCCCGAGCACGAAAAGCAGGGCGTAAATGCTGAGCATGGTGGCCTGGCTGACAGGCTTGTAAGCTTTTTTGTTCTTGCGCAGCAGGTAACCGGGGGCCACCCCTGCTGCCAAGACTCCGATTTCAAAAAACATGGTTGCCTCAATCCGCTCAATCTTGTTAGTGCGAATAAATGCAGATACCTGCAATAAATAAAAAAGCAAGCGAATTCTATGCGTAAAACCGGGCGCGGCCCGCCGGCGCTTTCCCGGGCGGTGTTCCGCAAAATCGGCCGCCAGAAAATCTGAGGAAAATAAAAAATAGTCTTGACTAATGCCCGGCTCGAGAATACAAACCGTTTCTTGAGTGCGCTGGTAGCTCAGCTGGATAGAGCAACAGGCTACGAACCTGTAGGTCCGGGGTTCGAATCCCTGCCAGCGCGCCAAACTAAATTACGCATAAGTCCGCATAGGTCCGAAAGGCTTACGCGGACTTTGCTTTTATAGTATTTTGTTGTCCGCATGATTCCGCATGACTCCGCTTGCTGCCGAGGTATTTTGTGAGTATGAATTGAGTAATATTCAGAGAGGGAGGGGGAATTACTCACATGCTCACGGAAAAAGCTATTATTCAAGCCCGGCCGAGAGAAAAGGTATATCGACTGTCAGACCAGACAGGGAACAGCCTGTGTTTAGGGAAACGCTGAACAATTCATGTATT
>JAISDX010000159.1 GCA_031264465.1 Deltaproteobacteria bacterium
AGAGGCCTGTTGTCCAGAGCCGAAGGCAGCCGAAAACCATACTCCACCAGCGTGCCCTTGCGTGACTGGTCGCCCTTGTACATGGCTCCCACTTGGGGGATGCTGATATGCGACTCGTCGGCGAACAGGATAAAATCCCTGGGGAAGTAGTCCAGCAGGGTGTGCGGCGGCTGGCCTTCCCTGCGGCCGTCCAGGTGGCGCGAATAATTTTCCACCCCGGGGCAGTAGCCCATTTCCTCCATCATCTCGAGGTCCAGGAGCGAGCGCTGTTCCAGGCGCTGTCCCTCCACCAGCTTGTTCTCCTTCTGGAAAAACTGCAAGCGCTCCCGCAATTCGTCGCGAATGTCGGAAACGGCGCGGCGCAGATTGTCGCGATCCGTAACGTAGTGGCTGGCCGGGTAAATTACGGTTTTGCGCAAGTTGCCCAGCACGTTGCCGGTCAGGGCGTCCACTTCGCTGATGTTTTCCAGTTCGTCCCCGAAAAACTCCAGGCGAATGGCCTGCTCGTGCTGATAGGCCGGTATGATTTCCAGCACGTCGCCACGCACGCGGAACGTGCCGCGGTGAAAGTCATAGTCGTTGCGGTCGTACTGAATCTCCACCAGCTTGCGGATTACGTCGTCCATGGGGCAACGCTGCCCGGCCTCGATGGGCAGCATCATTTTCTGGTAGAATTCCGGCGAACCCAAGCCGTAAATGCAGGAAACCGAAGCCACGATAACCACGTCGCGCCGGGTAAACAGCGAATAGGTGGCGGCGTGGCGCAGCTTTTCGATATTGTCGTTAATGGCCGAATCTTTCTCGATATACAGGTCCGAGGTGGGCACATAGGCTTCCGGCTGGTAATAATCGTAGTAGCTTACGAAATACTCGACGGCGTTTTGCGGAAAAAGCTGACGGAATTCGTTATAGAGCTGGGCGGCCAGGGTTTTGTTGTGGGCCAGGATCAGGGCCGGACGATTGCAGCGGGCAATGACCTGGGCCATGGTGAAGGTTTTGCCGGAACCGGTCACGCCCAGCAAAACCTGATCCTTTACCCCGGCCTCGATGTTGGAGGCCAATTGCGCGATGGCTTCCGGCTGGTCGCCGCTGGGGGCGAATTCCGTGGCTAGTTTGAAAATATTTTCCATTTCTACTGAACCAGGGGCTGAAAATATCTGGAGCGCGTCACGCTTCAAATGACTGCTTAACGTCCGGCAAAACCGTCCGGCAATCATTAGACGGCAAGGGTTTTAAAACAAATCCCCGCTGAGCGTTTCAAGTGTGAACCGCTCTAAAAATCATCCGGGGGTCTCCCCCGCCAGAACGCGTCTATGGCTTCGCCCGCCGCGCATTCCACCTGCTCCGACCGCTTTATTATCCGCAAAAACTCGCTCCTGTCCACCAGTTCGGCCCCGAAACGCAGCATATGATCCGTTTCCTGCTGGCAGTCCATGATTTCAAAGCCCAGCCGGGCCAGGTTTTGCACCAGCCAGGCCAGAGCGGCCTTGGAGGCGTCCGGCCGCCGGTAGAACATGGATTCGCCAAAAAAGACCCGCCCCAGGGAAATGCCGTACAAGCCGCCGGCCAGTTCGCCCTCCTGCCAGGTTTCGACGGAGTGAGCCCGGCCCCGCCGGTGCAGTTCGCTATAGGCCTCGGACATTTCCGGCACAATCCAGGTGCCGTCCTGCCCAGGGCGTGGCGTGCGGGCGCAGCCTTCCATAACCGCGCGGAAAGACCGGTTGACGGTAAAGGAAAAGCGGCCGGAATTCATGACCCGGCGCAGAGAAGCCGGCAGGTGCAAGCGCTCGGGAAAGAGCACGCAACGCGGGTTGGGCGACCACCAGAGAATGGGAGAATTTTCCCCGTACCAGGGAAAAATCCCCTGCCGGTAGGCGGCCAGGAGCCGCCCGGCGGAAAGGTCACCCCCGATGGCCAGCAGGCCGTCAGGCTCCGCCAGTTCCACCGGGGGAAACAAAACACTGTCGGCCGCAAGCCGGAACAGAGGCATCAGGCTACCGGTTCGCGGCTACGCCTGCCGGTTCCAGTGGTTCCTTCGGGGCGGGCCGGGGTCGCTTTCTTTGTTTTTTCGACAATTTTTGCGGCGTTGCCGGTTCCGCCGGCCGCTTTGTCCATGCTCGCCTTGCCGGGCGTGGGTGCGGGCAGGAGCGGCGCGTAATGGAAAGAAAGCCCGCCAGTTCCGATCTCGGAAGCGTCAATGGTGGCCGTACCGCCCTGGCTGAGCTTGCCGAACAAAATTTCCCGGGCCAATTCGTCCTCGACTTTTTCGCGCATCAGGCGGGCCAGGGGCCGGGCGCCGAATTCGCGATCATAGCCGTGCCCGGCCAGATATTCGCGGGCGGCCGGAGTAAGGGCCAGGCTGACCCGACGCTCCTTGAGCCCTTTGCCAAGGTCGATCAGGAACTTGTCCACAATGCTGCCCATGGCCGCAGGTGAAAGATTGGCAAAGGGAATCATGGCGTCCAGGCGGTTGCGGAATTCCGGCGAGAACAGGCGTTCCACGGCCTTGCGGCCTTTTTCGGCCGTTACGCCCTTGCCGCCGCTGACCAGGCCGAAGCCGATGTCGCGCCCGGCCATTTCAAAAGCCCCGGCGTTGGAAGTCATGATGATGATCACGTTGCGGAAGTCGGCCTTGCGCCCGGTGTTGTCGGTCAGCGTGGCGTAGTCCATGATTTGCAGCATTACGCTCATCACGTCCGGGTGCGCTTTTTCCATTTCGTCGAACAGCAGCACCGCGTGCGGCGACTTGCGCACGGCCTCGGTAAGGAGCCCGCCCTGGTCAAAGCCCACGTAACCTGGCGGCGAGCCGATCAGGCGGGAGACGGAATGTTTTTCCATATATTCCGACATGTCGTAGCGCAGGAAATTGACGTTCAAAATGGCCGCAAGCTGCTTGGCCAGCTCGGTTTTGCCAACCCCGGTGGGGCCGTAAAACAAAAAGGAGCCCTGCGGACGCTTGTCCTGCCTGAAACCGGCCCTGGCGCGCAGCACGGCGCGGGCCAAGCTTTCCACGGCCTTGTCCTGGCCGTAGATCCTGGCCTTGAGGTCAGACTCCAGGTTCATCAGGCGCTCCCGGCCGGAGGCGCTGACCTTGGCCGAGGGAATGCGGGCCATGCGGGCCACGATTTTTTCAATATCGCCCGCCCCAATCTGGCTCCTGACGCCGTCGCGCCTGGCTGCGCCCGGCTTGGGAGACTGGCCGGCCAGCTTGTTGTGCAGGCGGCAATAGGCGCCGGCTTCGTCGATAACGTCAATGGCCTTGTCCGGTAGGAGACGGTCCTGCAGGTGGCGGGCGGAAAGGGTGATCGCCGCTTTCAGGGCGGGCAGCGAGTAATGCACCTGGTGATGTTCCTCGTACTGGCCGCGCAGCCCCTTGAGAATTTCCAGGCACTCGGCCTGGCTGGGCTCGTCAATGTCTATTTTCTGAAAGCGTCTGGAAAGAGCCCGGTCTTTGTCAAACAGGTTGCGGAACTCCTCGTGGGTGGTGGAGCCCATAAAACGCACCCGCCCGGCCGCCATGACCGGCTTGAGCAGGTTGGAAGCGTCCATGGAGCCGCCGCTGGTAGCCCCGGCGCCCACGATGGTATGAATTTCGTCAATGAACAGAATGGCGTTGGGTATTTTTTCCAGCTCGGCCACCACGGATTTGAGGCGGGACTCGAAATCACCCCGGTATTTGCTGCCGGCCAGGAGCGCGCCCATATCCAGGGCGAAAATCTTTACGTCCTTGAATTCGTCCGGCACGCGGCCCTGGCTGATACGCAGGGCCAGCCCCTCGGCCAGGGCGGTTTTGCCCACACCGGGGTCGCCCACGAACAGCGGGTTGTTCTTGCGCCGGCGGGCCAGCACCTGGACGGCGCGCTCCAACTCTGGTTCACGCCCGATCAGAGGGTCGATGCGCCCCTGGGCGGCCAGTTCGGTCAGATTGCCGGTAAAGCGGGCCAGAGCCTTGCCCTGCCCTTCTTCCTTGCCGCCGTCTTCCTCGCCGGAGGCGTCGCCGTGGCGGTCGGACGAATCGTGGGAAATATGGGTGAGGATGTCCACCCGGCTGATGCCCTGCTGGGCCAGAATATAGGCGGCGTGGCTGTCGTCTTCTTCCATCACCGCCGCGAAGACATCGCCGATGCCCATCTTGCTGCGGCCGGAAGACTCCACATGGTTGACGGCGTTCTGCAGTACCCGCTGCACGGCCACGGTCTGCACCAGCACGTGTTCGATGTTGCCGGGCAGGGAGTCGAGTTCGGTGTTGAGGAAAAAGAGAAGCTGCGCTTCCACTTCGCCGGCGTTGCCGCCGCAGCCTTCAATGATGTCGCGGCCGGGCCCGAGTTGAATGGAGGCAAGCAAAATATGTTCAAGGGTGAGAAATTCGTGCCGGTTGCGGCGCACCATTTCCACGGCCCTGCTGATGATGTTTTCCAATTCTTTATTAAGCATGATCCGATCTCTATTCGGGGTGTTACAGTACTTCCAAAATGCAGCGCAACGGAAAGCCGGCCGCCCTGGCCCGGCTGTGCACTTGGCTGACCTTGGTTTCGGCTATTTCCAGGGTGTACACGCCGCATTCGCCTCGCCCTTTTTCGTGCACGGCCATCATGATGCCGGTCGCTTCCGCGTTGTTTTTACGGAACACTTCCATCAGCACCCGCACCACAAAATCCATGGAGGTGTAGTCGTCGTTCAAGAGGACCACTCTGGCGCGCCGAGGCAGTTTGACTTGATCCTCGACCAGGCTCTGTCCCTGGTTTTGCTGTTTATTTTTACTCATTAACTTGCCGGTCCATTTTTTCTGCCGAAAAGTGCGTCCATCAGTTCCGTGAGGCTACGAATGCCGCGCTTTTCCCCTTCGCTCCGGGGGTAATAAAGCGGGGCGTAACCCAGCCGCAGCGCCTGATCTTTGCGCAGGGCCTGGGAGGCGACCGGCCTGATTTGCCCGTTCAAATCCACTTCGCCCCAGAAGACGCTCCGTTCCGGCAACGGCAAGTCGTAAAAGGAAGAGAGAATTCCGGCCACCAGAGCCAGATCCAGGCCTGGCTCCTGCAGGCGCATGCCGCCGCCCACCTTCACATAGATGTCCGATTGCCCGAAATTCAGCTTAAGCCTCTTCTCCAATACTGCCAAGATAAGATGCAAGCGGTTTACGTCAAGTCCCAAAGCCGCCCGGCGCGGTATGCTCAAATAGCTGCGCGCCGCCAGAGCCTGTATTTCCACGGCGAAAGTGCGCTGCCCGTCCACGGCCATAACCACGGCCGCCCCGGAAAGGGAAGAATCACGCGCGCCCAGAAAATAGGTGGAAGGATCCTCAATAAGATCCAGCCCTTGCCCCAGCATCTGGAAAACCAGAATTTCCTGATTCGGCCCAAAGCGATTCTTGAGCACCCGCATGATTCTGAATACCTGGTCCCGGTCGCCCTCAAGCGAGATCACCGTGTCCACCATGTGCTCCAGAATTTTCGGCCCGGCCAGCGCGCCTTCCTTGGTGACGTGTCCGACGATAATCAGGGTGACGCCGCTTTTCTTGCACACTTCCATAAGCTCGCCGGCCACGGCCCGTACCTGGCTGACGTTGCCGGGCAGACCTTCCGCCCTGGAGGAACTCACGGTCTGGACCGAATCCAGAATCAGAAGGCTGGGCGCTTCCTGGCCGGGACTGAACGGCCCGCTCAAATGGGGAATGATGTCGTCAATCTGGTTGGTGGCCAAGGCCAGGAGATTGGGGCTGAGCATGCCAAGCCGCTCCGCCCGCGCCTTGATCTGGCCGAGAGATTCCTCGCCGGAAAGATAAACGGCCTTGCGGCCCGAGGCCGCCACCGCTCCGGCCAGTTGCAGGAGCAGCGTGGATTTGCCGATGCCGGGCTCGCCGCCAATCAAAATGGCCGCACCGGGGGTAAGCCCTTGCCCCAATACCCGGTCCAGGGCTTCAATGCCGGTACTGTACGCGGCCGCGGCAATGTCCACGGCTTCGGAAAGGAGCTGCAGGCGTTGCGGTCCGGACAGACCCCGTTGCGGGGAAGATTTGCCGGGCGCCGCCACGATGGCGGCTTCAAGCGTGTTCCAGGCTCCGCACTGGGCGCACTGCCCTTTCCATTGACTGGAGCGCGCCTGGCAGGCCGAACAGATGTATACTTCTTTAGTCTTTACCATTGCTCAAGGCGCGGTGCCGCCAGTTCCGGCCGGGGCCCCGCCGGAGGCCGGCGGATCCGCCGCGTCCACCACCGAAACCTCAATTTCCACGGCGCTGCTGGGCGGATAGACGAACACCACCATAAAGGGCACGTCTTGCCCGGGCAGCACATTGACGTTGTTGGCCATAATTTCGATACGGTTGTTCAGGGCCTTGATGAGTTCGCGCTGCCCCAGGGCCGAAAGCTGGAGCGGAGTAAGCGTCACGCCGCAAACCTGTTTTTGCGCCTTCAGCATTTCGCCCTTGGAATTGAGCAGCCTGGCCTCGATGGTGATATAGTCTTTGGGGGTTTCAAAATGGTTCACCACCCGGCCCTGCAAAACAAGAATCGGGCCGAGTTTATCGTTGCGGATATATTCGTACTTTACGCCTCCGCTCTTGAGGTCCAGCTTGCTGACCTTGGCCACGGTGTCCGGCGCGACCTCGAAAACTTCCACGCCCGGTCCGGGCTCGACAGGCTTGACCGTGCCGGAAAAGAACGTGGTATAGGCGAAATAGCCCGCCCCGCCTAGGACAATCAGGAACAGCAGGATGAAAATAAACTTCTTCTTGCCTTTTGCCGGTTTTTCTGCGGTTGCTTTCTTTTTTTCCGCCCGCCCTGCTTCGCCAAAATCGCGCCGGGAGTCGGAAGCCTTGCCCAACATGGCGTTCATGTCGGATTCAAAATTGGACTGCGGCTTGGCGAAAACTTCTTCTTCGAACTCCTCTTCCACGCCCGCCTGGATAAAGCTGTCCGGCTCTCCGCCAGGGTCCGCGCCGGCGTTGCTGTCCGGTTCTCCCTCGTCCGGCGGCACCGGCCCGCCAGCCGGAGGCGCGCCTGGAGGCGGGCTGGCAGGCGCAACGGGGGACGGCCTGGCCGGTACGGCTGGAGCCGGCGCGGCGCCTAGGTTCAGGCCGGGCACGTCCGGCAGCGGGAATACGTGCCGACAGACGCTGCAACGCGCCTTGCGCCCGGGCACGTATGCATTATCGGGTATGCTGAACTCCGTGTTGCAGTTTGGGCAAATTACGTTCATCAATTATTCCTTATTGCTGTCCTGCCAATCAAGCAGCCTGATTTCCGGCAGTTCTCTGTACCGCTCGGCGTAATCCAGCCCGTATCCGACCACAAAGCCGTCGGAAATGCGGAAACCCGGGAAATCGACGTTAACTTCAACTTCACGGCGCTCATGGTTGTCCACCAGGGCGCACAGCCGTACGCTTTTGGCTCGCCTGGCCTCCAGCTGACGCAGCAAAAACTCCATGCTGCGTCCGGTGTCCACGATGTCTTCAACAATCAGCACGTGTTTGCCTTGCAGCGAAAGTTCTATATCTTTGGTAAAACTGATCGCCCTGGTGGCGGAAGTATCGTTGCCGTAGCTGGCCACCCGGACGAAATCCAGTTCCGGGCGCACGGTCAGGTGCCGCACCAGGTCGGTGAAGAACATCGCCGCCCCCTTGAGCACGCAAATAACCACCAGGGATTTTCCGGCGTAGAGAGCGTTGATGTCCGCCGCAATTTCCCTGACGCGCTGCCGAATTTGCTCCTCGCTGAATACGACTCTTCCCAGAGACTCATTTATTCGTTCCGTCATCAGGCAAGCTCCATCAGCATGGCTATCTCGTCGCAGTCATCAGGATATTTTGCACAGTGGATGCAGTCCGTAAAGATTTTATTGGGCAGAATTTCCTTTTCAATTTCTTTGAAGCCGAGCCTGCCAAAGAAAACATTCTGATAGGTAAGGGAAAAAACTTTGGCAATGCCGTAGTCCCGGGCTTCGTCAAGGCAGGCGCTGACCAGCCTGAAGCCTATGCCGTGGCCGCGCAGCTCTTCCTTGACAACCAGCGAGCGGATTTCCGCAATGTCGTCCCAAAAAATTTTCAGGGCGCAGCAGCCGGCCACCTCCGCCCCGTCCGGCGAACTCATGACGTAAAGTTCCCTTATCCCGGTGTAGAGGCTGCTAAGGGACCGGGGCAGAAGCAGCCCCTGTTGGGCCGCCTTGCTAAGGAGACGCTGCATCGGCTTTACGTCGGCAATGGTGGCTCTGCGTAATACAAACTCGCTCATATGGCACTCTCCAGTAAATAGTCCACCATGCGATCAAACACGGCTTCGGGCAGCACGCCCTCAATGTCCTGCACCTGCTTTCCCGATGCGTCGTAAATAAACATCCTTGGAATAGCTCTTATTTCTATCAATTTACTCTTTGAAGTAAAAACGTTGCTCTCGCCTATATACACGGGGAAGTTCATTTTAACCCGCCGTAAAAACCGGTTCAACTCCGCCAGGCTGTAGTCGAAATTCACACCTAGGATAAGCATGTCCTCTTCCGGCACCTTGCTGCGCAACCGTACCAGTTGCGGAATTTCCATGCGGCAGGGCCCGCACCAGGAGGCAAAAAAGGTCACGATGACAATTTTCCCCTTGCCCTCGTTCTGCAAAATGCCGGTCAGCCGGTCGTCGTCAATCAGCTTGAAGTCGCCGGGGTCCGCTTCCTGGGCCGCTTGCAGTCCTGCCGGGCAACACAGGGCGAACGCGAGCATGAGGCCCAGCAGGAACGCGAGGGTTTTCATGCAGGGCGCTTTACGGCCGGCGCAACCAGAGACGGTTTCAATCAATGGAGCAGCTCCTTGGCAACTTTTACGGCGCTCACGGCGTCCAGGGCAAAGCCGTGCGCGCCAATATCCTCGGCAAAGGCTTCCGTAACCACGGCGCCGCCGATCATGACTTTTATATTATGCAACTTGCGCGCCTTAAGCAAATCCATAGTGTCCTTCATGCGCACCATGGTGGTGGTCATCAGGGCGGAAAGCGCGATAAGGGTGGCCTGGTGCTCTTCCGCCGCCCGGACGATGCGCTCGGCGCTCACGTCTTTGCCCAGGTCGATCACTTCAAAACCGTGGTTGTTCAGCATCAGGTTGACGATATTCTTGCCGATGTCGTGAATGTCGCCTTCCACGGTAGCCGTGACTATCTTGCTGCGCTTTACCGCCTGTCCGGCCTTTTCCAGGAGCGGGCGCAGTTTTTCAAAAGCCAGTTGCATGGTTTCGGCCGAACGCAGGAGCTGCGGCAGGTAATATTCCTTGCATTCGTAGCGCCGCCCAACTTCGCTGATGCCGGGTATGAGCTGCCCGTTCACTATATCCAGGGGATCCAGACCGTTTTCCAGCGCTTTGTCCACCAGGGCCGGCACTTCCTCGCGCAACCCGCGCACCACCGCTTCTTCAAGCGTGGCCTGAGCCGGCGCGCTCTTTTTTTCAGCCTGGCCGCCGGCGTTCGACGCGCCGCCGGAAGAAGGGCCGGACGAATTACCCGGCAAATAATCGGAGTAGCCGGTTAAAAAATTTTCCGCGTCCTTGTCCTGCCCCAGGAGCAGGCGGGAAACCGCCAGCGCTTCGCGAATACGGGCGTTGCCGGGGTTGGCGATGGCCGCGTTCAAACCGGCTCCGGCGGCCATGGTCAGAAAACCGGCGTTGATCAATTCCCTGGCCGGCAGCCCGAACGACAGGTTGGAAAGGCCGAGCAGCGTGGGCATGTTCAAGCTCTCGGCGCAGTAGCGGATAAACTTGAGACATTCGGCCGCCGCTTCCGGCTTGGCGGAAATGGACAGGGCCAGCCCGTCCACTATAGCCAGGCGGCGCGGTATGTTAAGGCCATCCATTTCTTTAAGCAACGCTTCAATTATTTTGATGCGCTCCAGCGCGCTGACCGGCAAATCACGGCCGCGCAGGGGCAGCAGAACAAAGGGCGCGCCAAAGTCGCGGCACATGGGGCCGAGCAGTTCCATGCGGCCCTCCTCGCCGCTGATGGAATTGATCAGGGCCGAGCCGGGGCAGTATTCCAGAGCGGCGCGAATGGCCGCCGGGTTGGAGGAATCGAGGGCCAGCGGGGCGAGGTGGCGGCCGACCAGTGTTTTCACCAGGGCGGACATGGTTTTCACCTCGTCCACCCGGGGCGCCCCCACATTCACGTCCAGCACGGAAGCTCCGGCTTCGAGCTGCTCGGAGGCAAAGCGCAGAGCAATGGCGCTTTCCCCGGCCGCCAGTTCGGCGGCCAGGTCTTTTTTGCCGGTGGGGTTGATGCGCTCGCCAATCAGAGCGAATTCATGCCCCCGGCCAATCTGCACCAGGCTGGAGCGCGAGGTGAGAGCAATACTGCCGCGGGCCGCGTCCGACGGCCCGTATTTCAAGCTGGTGGGGATGCGCTCCGTTTTCCGGCGCAGAGCCGCGATATGTTCCGGAGTGGTGCCGCAGCAGCCGCCCAGAGCGGCGACGCCGCTTTCGGCAAACACCAGACTGAGTTCGGCAAAAGTATCCGCATCCAGGCGGAACACGGTTTTGCCGTTTATCAGCTCCGGCAGGCCGGCGTTGGGTTCCACCAGCACCGGTACCGGCGAGGCCGCCAAAATACGCCGCGCCGTGTCCGCCATCTGGATCGGGCCGGCGCTGCAGTTGGTGCCAATCATGTCCACGCCCATATTGGCCAGGGCGGCTACGCAGACTTCCGGCGTGGAGCCGGTAAGAGTAAGGCCGTCTTCATAGGTCATGGTCACGGCAATGGGCAGGTCGCAAACCTGCCGGGCCGCGATCACCCCGGCCCTGGCCTCGGCCAGGTCCATTTGGGTTTCAATCAGCAAGAGGTCCACCCCGCCCTGCACCAGACCGTGAATTTGCCTGGCCAAAGCGTCGAGCATTTCGGCAAAGGACACTTCTCCCAAGGGTTGCAGGAATTTGCCGGTCGGGCCGATATCGCCGGCCACGAACACTCTTTTGCCGGAGTCTTTGGCCGCCTGCCGCGCCATTTCGGCCATGCGGCGGTTAAAGCTTTCCGCCGCCAGACCGGCCGGCAGCTTGAAGGGGCTGCCCCCGAATGTGTTGGTAAGAATGACATCAGCCCCGGCCCGGATGTACTGCCGGTGAATATCCAGCAGAACTTCGGGGCGTTCCAGGCAGAAAAGCTCCGGCGCCATGCCGGCCGGCAGGCCCGAGCGTTGCAGCATGGTGCCCATGCCGCCATCAAAGTAGAGCCGGGCGGCTCCAGGCCGGGAGAGATCCGCGAGTGCTTGCCGAAAGTCCGAAGCTGGTGCAGTCATTATCAAACTCCTTGCATATGTTTCATAATGCGCGAATACCGGAAGGCAGCCCGGCCGGGCCTTTGGGACAAAAGTTCGCCGGCCGGATTGCAACTGCCCCCTGACCCTTGTCAATACTGAAAATCATTGAAAAAAACAAACAAAAAGTATAGCCCGTAATCGGGCGTGCTCGTAAAGAAAGCGCCAATAAGCTTTGTGACAATTCTTTTTGATTATGCTATGTTGAAAAATATGAAAAAGACAAGAATCAAGGCCCCAGCGGGCCAGACGAATAATAAATCCGCCACCGGCCGTCGCAGTATGGCGGCCGCTTCCGAAGATCTTGCCGCCGACCGGCGCGACGAAGAGCTTCTGCGGGACGAACAGGACGAAAACGGCGAGGAATTTGCGGATGATTCCGAAACCGGCGACGATATTGACTCCGCTCTCTATGATGAAGGCGACGGGCCGGGCGGCTTGCTCAACGGTTTGGATGGCGATTTGGACTACGAGACCGGAGAAGCGCGGGAACTCAAGGCCCTGCCGCCCGGCGGCGACCATTTTCGCCTGCTGCCCAAAATTTCCGACGGCGGCACTGGCCGCGACGGGCTGGGCTTCTACATGCGTGAAGTTAACCGCTTCCCGCTCCTGGAGGGGGAGGAGGAAACCATCCTGGCCCGCCGGGTGCGCGACACGGGCGACCCGGACGCGGCCTTCCGCCTGATCTCTTCGCACCTGCGGCTGGTGGTGCGCATCGCCATGGATTTCCAGCGCCGCTGGATGCAAAACGTTCTGGACCTCATCCAGGAAGGCAACGTCGGATTGGTGCGGGCCGTGAGCAAGTTCGACCCGGAAAAGGGCATCAAATTTTCCTACTATGCCGCCTTCTGGATCAAGGCCTATATTCTGAAGTTCATCATGGACAACTGGCGCATGGTGAAAATAGGCACCACCCAGGCCCAGCGCAAGCTGTTCTACAACCTGAACAAGGAGCGGCAGCGCCTCATTTCGCAGGGTTTCGACCCGGACACGGCCGCCATGGCCAAAAGCCTTAACGTCACCGAAGAGCAGGTCAGTGAAATGGAGCAGCGCATGGGGGCCACGGACATGTCCCTGAACCTGCCCATGAACTCGGACGAACCTTCCGGTTCCACCCGCATGGACTACCTGCCGGCCTTGGGCCCTGGCATTGAAGATACGCTGGCCAACAGCGAAATTGCCAACATGGTTCAGGGCAGATTGCAGTCACTTATTCCCTCGCTTTCTGATAAAGAACAGTATATTCTGTCACACAGATTACTCACGGATGATCCTGTAACTCTTCGGGAAATAGGGGAAAAATACGACATCACCCGTGAGCGCGTGCGCCAGATCGAAGCAAGGCTGCTGCAAAAGGTCAGAGACCACTTGTTCAGCAATATCAAGGATTTCTCCCAGGACTGGATCAACCCGCAATAACAGGCTCCCGTATGACCGCTTTCCGCCGCTTTGCAGCCCGCGCGCTGCTCTTTGCCCTGCTCTGCCAGCTCGGGGCCTGTGCTGCTTCCGGCGATTCCCCTGGCGTATATCTGCCCTCCGACGGGGCGGCGGCCTACCTGCCGCCGCAAAACTCGCAGGAAGGCTTCAGCGACGAGGGCCGCATCGTCTATCTTTACCTGGTACTCACCGACGCGCTGGGCAAAGGCGATACCGAGGCCGCCATCGCCTCCATCCAGGAGCTTATTTACCTGGCCCCCACCGAAGAGCTTTTCCGCGAAGCCGTGAGCATTTTGGAATTCTCCGGCAAGGAGGAGCAGGCCATTGACGTGGCCCGCACCGGCGTGCGCCTTTATCCGCTGGACTTGGCCCTGCACATGATGTTTACGGAGCTTTTGGCCAGAAATGGCCAGGTGGACGAAGCCGTCGAGCAGTTAAAAGCTTTCAGCGCCTTTTACAAAAAGAACCAGACCGGCCTCAGCCAGCAGCAAAAGCAAA
Organism: Deltaproteobacteria bacterium; assembly: GCA_031264465.1. Lineage (GTDB taxonomy): Bacteria > Desulfobacterota > Desulfovibrionia > Desulfovibrionales > Desulfovibrionaceae > WRHT01. The sequence continues at coordinate 13,207 of JAISDX010000159.1, forward strand.
GCGACCTTGGCGAGTTGCGCCTGCTGCTGATTCGCATTTTCATGAGCGACCAGCGCTTTACCGAGGCCGAGGCGGTCATCCGGGGCCTGCCGGCTCGCGAGCGTTCAAGCGCCACCGTCATGTTTTACGAGGCGCAAATTCTCAAATCCACCAAGCGCGACGCGGCCGCCACTGGCAAGCTGCACGAGTTGGTGGCCCGGCACCCCAACTTTACGGAAGGCTGGATGGCGCTGGCCGTGGACAGCGAATCCGCCAAACGCTACCAGGAAGCCACAAGTTATTACCGTAAGGCCCTGGACAGCAATGACATGCCGCAAATTTTCCTGCTCATGCTCAACGCCATGATCTCGGACAAGCAATACCGCAGCGCGGTGCGCACCGTCCTGAATTCATATTACCAGCCGGAAGTGAAAGTTCAGGCCGCCAGAATTTTCGCGGACCGCGAACGCATCAAGGAATGCCGGGAAATACTCCTGGCCGTGGAAAAAGACCCGGCCGCCCTGAACACCGGCGCCATGGACGAGGCCAAGTTCTACCTTAGCATCCTTGATTATGACAGCGGCGCCGACATGGAGCGTGCCCTGGAGCGGCTGGACGAAGTTTCGGTTTCCGCCGGGAACACCGCCCTGGTGCTGCACCTGAAAGCCATGCTGCAACTCAAGACCGGGAATCTGGTCGAGGCGGAAAAAACCGCCACCCGGCTGCGGGACGAAAGCCCGACCCTGAAAGACAACTGGCTTTTCCTGGCCGAAATATACAACTACGCCAAAAAATATCCGGAAGCGGAAAGCATCGCGCGCGAAGCTCTCAGGCAATGGCCGGACGACGACCAACTCCTGTATGCCTTGGGCGCTGCCCTGGCCGCGCAGAAAAAGAACGACGAATCCGTCGCGGCCATGGAAGCAATCCTGCAACAGGATGCCGATAACGCCATGGCTCTAAATTTTATCGGCTATTTACTGGCGGAGAAAAAAAAGGACCTGGACCTGGCGCTGGAAATGGTTAGCCGGGCCATGACCATTGAACCACACAGCTACCACATTGCCGATTCCCTGGCCTGGGTGCATTACCAACTGGGAAATTACGACCAGGCCTGGGACGCCATCCGCCTCAGCATCCAGTTGGGTGCCCATGACGCCGTGGTTTGGGAGCACTACGGCGACATCGCCGCCGCCCTGGACAAAAAACGGGAAGCCGCCCAGGCCTACCGCAAGGCCCTGGCCCTTGACCCGGAAAATAAAAATGAATTACAGGGCAAGCTGCAAAAGATGCAACAGGATACGAGAAGTGGTTTTTAAAAAATTGTTCAAAATTTTGCCCTTCCTGGCGCTGCTGCGGCTCCCGGGCTGCCCCACGCCGCCCCAGCCCGGCGACATGGATGCGGCCGGCCGGGAGAAAGCCGCTCTCGCCTGGAACAGTTTCCTGGCCAACTCGGCCCGGGCGGGCGAACAGGCCGCGCCCTTCAACGCCACCCTGAGCGTGCGCTATAAAACGCCGGAAGAAGGCGAACGCTTTGGCGCCTACTTCTGGAGCAATCTGGAAAGGCAGGGCAGCGGCGCGCCCGCGCAGCCGCTGCGCCTGGATATCCTGGGCGCCATGAACGCCACGGCGGCCATGGCTTATGAAGACGAATCGGTATTTCTGCTCTATGACACAGAAAATAACTTGGCCTACCGCACGGACGGCTCGGCGGAAAGCCTGATGCGCCTCGGCCTGCCCCTGCCTCTGCGCCTGGCCGATCTGGCCCGGCTCTTGAACGGGCGCTATGCCGCTTTCTTTTTGGGCGATAGCGATGGCGACGGCGCGCCCGGGCCGCATCTGGTTAGTTCCGTCGGCCCGGAAAATGTCTTCGCTCTGACCAGCGGACGCGGCGGGGAACTCGTGCTCGACCAGGCCGGCCGGCCGTTGCGTTGGCTGGAAAGCGGTTCCGGCAGCGGCGGGGACGGCTGGATTTTTGAATTTTTCTACCCGGTTGGCGCCCAGGCCGGGCAGCTTAATTTGCCGGGTCCGCTGCGCCTGCAAGCCAGCCACACGGACGGCTATTCCGTAACCGTGTCGGTAAAAAACCTGAATGCGCCGGCCCGCCCCTTTACACCTGAACAATTGCGCTTAAATTTACCGGATACGGTGAAAATAAAACAATCCTGACTTTGCCAATATTGGAGCTCGCATGTCATCCCAACCTCTTGCGTCCAAAACAATTTTCCTCGGTTCCGACCACGCCGGCTTCGGGCTCAAGTCCGACCTCGCGGCCTGGCTGAAAAGCCTGGGGCTCAAAGTGGAAGACTGCGGCGCCCATTCGGGCGAAAGCTGCGACTACCCCATGGCCGCCCATAAAGTCTGCCATGCGGTGCTTGCCGGCGACGGCATCGGCGTTCTGGTGTGCGGCTCCGGCATCGGCATGTCCATTGCCGCCAACCGCCATCGGGGCATCCGCGCGGCTTTGTGTACTCACGAATTCCACGCCAGGGGGTGCAGGGCGCATAACAACGCCAACATCATCTGTCTTGGGGAGCGGATTACCGCTCCCGCACTGGCCCGCGAACTGGTGGAACTCTTCCTGACGACGCCGTTTGAAGGCGGACGCCACGAACGCCGCCTCGAACTTATTGAGGAAGATTAATAAAAACTTTCAAATTCTCCTTTAGGATGCTGTCATGCAAATATACAACTCGCTTACCCGTAAAAAAGAAGAATTCGTCCCTGTTAACCCCGGCAAAGTAAATATCTACCTTTGCGGCATCACCGCTTACGACTATTGCCACATCGGGCACGCCCGCTCGGCCGTCGCTTTCGACGTGCTGGTGCGCTACCTGCGCGAGCAGGGGCTGGCGGTCACCTTTGTGCGCAACTTCACCGACGTTGACGACAAAATTATCAACCGGGCAAATCAGGATGACTCCACCATGCAGGCCGTGTCCGAACGCTTCATCAAGGCCTTCCACGAAGACATGGACCGCCTGGGCGTACTGCGGCCGGATATCGAACCCAAGGCCACCGAGCACATCCAGGAAATGCAGGATCTGATCGGCAAACTGATCGAACTCGGCCACGCCTATCCCACCCCTTCCGGCGACGTATATTTCCGGGTGGAATCGTTCAGGGACTACGGCAAGCTTTCCGGCCGCAACATTGAAGACATGAAGGCCGGCGCGCGGGTCGAACCCGGCGAGGAAAAGGACAACCCGCTGGACTTCGCCCTCTGGAAGGCCGCCAAGCCCGGCGAACCTTTCTGGGAAAGCCCCTGGGGCAAGGGACGCCCCGGCTGGCATATCGAATGCTCGGCCATGAGCGCCAAGTACATGCCCCTGCCCCTGGACATCCACGGTGGCGGGCTCGACTTGATCTTCCCGCACCATGAAAACGAAATCGCCCAGACCGAAGCGGCCATGCCCTGCGGCTCTGGCGGCAAGGAGCACGGCGAGTTTTGCCGCTACTGGGTGCATAACGGTTTTGTGCAGATCGATTCGGAAAAAATGTCCAAGTCCCTTGGCAATTTCAAGACCATCCGCGACATTCTGGAGAGCTACCTGCCGGAAACGCTGCGTTTTTTCCTGCTCACCCGGCAATACCGCAACCCCATCGACTTCAGCGCCGAAACCATCGACGAGGCGGAAAAGAACCTGTACCGCATTTACCAAAGCCTGGAAGCCGTGCAAAAAACCCTGGGGCATTCCAAGTGGGTTGAAGCCGCCGACAGCGGCATCCTGAAGCCGGAACTGGAACAAATCGCCAAAAGCTGGGATGAAAGCATGGCCGACGACCTCAACAGCGCCGCCGCCCTCGGACAGGTCAACAACGCCGTGCGTCTGGCCAACCGCATATTGGAAGATAAAAACCTGGCCACATCCACGGCCGGACGTGATGCCCTCATGGGCATCCAACAGCTTTTTGCCAAATGGAATGAAGTACTGGGCTTGTTCGGGCTGGAGCCGGCGGCCTACCTGACCGATTTGCGCGCCCTCAAGGCCAGGCGCGGCAACATCGACGTAGCCGCGGTGGAAAAGCTGGTGCAGGAGCGCCAGTCTGCCCGCGCGGCCAAGCGCTTCCAGCAGGCCGACGCCATCCGCGACCAGCTCTCGGCCATGGGCGTCGAACTGCGTGATACCCCAGAAGGGATGGTATGGGATTTGGCATAAATTCTATTTATGACCATGGGAGCCGCCGGTTTTCCGGGCCGCGTAGCGCGGCCCGGAAAACCATCGCCCTGCTTGCGGCCGCAAGTGTTCTGCTGACGGCCCTGTTTACCCCGCTCTTGATTTCCCGCCAGACCGAGGCCGCCTTGTTCGGCGAATTCACCATTGCCGACGAGGCCAAGCTGGGCCGCGAATTCGACATTATGGTGCGTTCGCGCCTGCCCCTGGTGCAAGATCCGGAAATAATCGACTACGTTGATGGCATGGTGCAGCGCCTCAGCAACAGCATGCCGCCGCAGCCTTTTCCGTTCCAGGTGAGCGTCATCCGCCATAACGCCGTGAATGCCTTTGCCGTGCCGGGCGGCTACATTTTTATCCACACGGGGCTCATCACCGCCATGAATGACGAGGCCGAGGTGGCCGGGGTGCTGGCGCATGAAATGGCCCACGTCACCCAACGGCATATCGCCCGTCGTATTGAGGCTTCGCAAACCGTCAGCCTGCTCAGCATGGTGGGCATGCTGGCCGGCGCTTTCCTGGGCGGCGAAGCCGGCGGCGCGGCCATCATCGGCACGGCGGCGGCCGGGCAGGCGGCCATGCTCAACTACAGCCGGGCCGACGAATCCGAAGCCGACCAGGTCGGTATGAATTTTTTTTTGGCGGCCGGCTACCGGCCGGGCGGCATGATGGACGCCTTCAAAGTATTACAGCGGCCGCAATGGCACACTGGTTCCGAATTTCCGGAATATCTCTCCACTCACCCGGCCATAGCCAACCGCATCACTGAGATTTCCGGCCGGCTGCGGGCCGGCAAAAACCTGCGCCCGGACAAGAACAACCCCACTGAACACGAAGAATTTTTGCGCATCCAAACCCTGGTGCGCGGCCGTTACACCGATTTTGAACTGGCCATGCCCAAGTTCGACGAACTTTTGACCGGCAAGGAAGGAAAAACCGCCCAATGTCTGGCCAATCTGGGCATGGGGATAGCCTATGAGCGCCGCAACCAGGTGAAAAATGCCGCCACGGCCTACGGCAAGGCCGTGTCCTGCCGCCCGGACGACTCCATCGTGGTGCGCGAGGCCGGCCGTTTCCATTTTCTGATGGGCGACAAAAATACGGCCGCCACGCTCCTGACCCGGGCCATCCGCCTGAACCCGCACGATTATATGGCCATGTTCCACTACGCCAGGCTCCTGGAAAGCGGCGGCGAACTGACCAAAGCCGGAGAATATTACCGCACCGTCTTACGCTACGTGCCGGAAGATGCCGAGGTGCACAGCAACTATGCCATGGTCCTGGGCAAAAACCAGCAGTTGTTCCAGGCCCATCTGCACCTGGCCTACAGCGCCCTTTATGAAAACAACCCGCGCAAAATCCAGCCGCTTTATGAAAAGGCCGCACAACTGGCCAAAACCGAGGCCGACAAGGCGGATTTAGAAATTTTCGAACAGAAGTTTAAAGAACGTAGCGCCTATTGGAAGTAAAAATGAGAGAAACAAAAAATGCACCATACTTGCAGGGAGATTAAGATGGAGTTGCGAGGAACGACAATCCTGGCCGTGCGCAAAGACGGCAAGGTGGCCATGGCCGGCGACGGGCAGGT